>QHZM01000051.1 GCA_003224665.1 Acidobacteriota bacterium | reverse complement strand
GCTTGATCCGATAAATTTCGCTGACGGCCGCCAAATTAAAAGGGTCTGCGCCTAGACCGTAAAAAGTGTCCGTCGGAAAAGCCACCACTTTCCCGGAGAGAATCAGGCGGATTGTGTACTCCAGCACAAAATCGAGCCGCATGGTATCAACCTTGAGGACTTCAGCCATGAGACCGCCGGGGCGAGCATTTCTCGAGGGACGATGCCCAGACCGTAACACAAGCCTTAGAGCCGGTCAAGAAGACGGCCTGCACGGCGGACGCAATCGCGCTTTTGTGCTCGAGCGCGGATGCGGCAAGAGACTGATGCGGCTGGCGGAGCCCTTTATGTCTGACGGCGAGCCGCGGACTTGAAGGTCCACGCTACACGCCTTTAAAAAAAGCCGCGAAGTTGCAGGACAGCGCTACCTGGTTCGTCGCCAGTTAGTTCACACCGAAGCGCCTGTCATGATCGCATACATCAGAAACCACCCGGCACGAGACAGGAAAGAAAACCCCACGGCACGAAGGGCGTGCCGTGATGCCTACCAGCTATCGTCGTCGTAAGTGTAGCTCACGCCGGCAATCGAGGGCGGCCGGGTATGGCAGGTGAGAAAGCGAAAAGTCTCCTTTCCTTGCCAAGCGCAAACCCGCGCCGCTATAATCCGGCCCGGCGCGCAAGACGAGCCGCTGCCGCGCTCCGCGTTACGGCGCGGGAATAGATGGGCCGTGCGCGATTTGCAGAACCCTGGAAATTATAGTGACGACTTCTTCTGTAGCGGCGATGTCCTCATCGCCGAAAGACGCCGGTGAGGATAGCGGGGCTACAGCCGGAGTTGTGACTATCATTTGCAGTCGTTGGTAATCCAGGCCGAGGGCAAACCGTTGCCGATCGGGACGCCGTTCCACGAAAAGACGTTCAAGCTCTGCGAGAGCCTGAACTACCGCGAGTGGGCGGGCTACTACACCGTGAGCGTTTACGAAACGCATCATGAGCACGAATACAATGCCATTCGCAACGCCGCCGCGCTGATCGACGTCTCACCTCTCTTCAAATACCTCATCACCGGCAAAGACGCCACGAAACTGGTGGACCGTATCGTCACCCGCGACATGAACAAAGTCGGCGTCGGCCAGGTGATCTACGCGCTCTGGTGCGACGAACAGGGAAAAGTGATCGGCGACGGGACCGTCTCTCGCCTTGAAGAAAACACTTACCGATGGACCGCGGCCGACCCGAGCCTGCGCTGGCTTCGGCAGAATGCCTGGAGTCTCGAGGTCTCGATCGAAGACATTTCCGAGCAGGTGGCGGCGCTCGCTCTGCAAGGGCCCACGTCCGCGCGGCTGATGAAGAAAGTCGCGGACGCGGATATCGAAAACCTCAAGTATTTCCGCGTCACTCGCGGGGCCGTTGCCGGAGTGCCCGTGGATATTTCTCGCACCGGCTACACCGGAGACCTCGGTTACGAGATCTGGATTCCCGGAGAAGAAGCCTTGAAGGTCTGGGACGCGCTCGTCGAAGCCGG
The DNA here is from genome assembly GCA_003224665.1 of Acidobacteriota bacterium. Classification (GTDB taxonomy): domain Bacteria; phylum Acidobacteriota; class Terriglobia; order UBA7540; family UBA7540; genus QHZM01. Next base: position 8,400 of record QHZM01000051.1, on the reverse strand, counting down.
CCGGCAGTTCGACCTGCACCCGGCCGGAATGCTGGCGCTCGATGTTGCGCGGATCGAGGCAGGTCTGCTGTTGATCGAAGTGGACTACATCAGCAGCAAGAGGGCGTTGATCGACTCCCAAAAATACTCGCCGTATGAGATCGGGCTCAGCCGACTGGTCCACCTGGAGAAGGACCATTTTGTTGGCCGCCCCGCACTGGTCAGAGAACAGCAGACCGGCGCCAAGCGCAAGCTGGCGGGGCTCGACTTTGACTGGACCGAGATGGAAGAATGTTACAAGAAAGCGGGGCTTGTCGCCCAGCCGCCGAGCATCGCCTCGCGCGTTCCCGTCCCCGTTTATCGCGGGCAGGCGCAAGTCGGCAAGGCGACTTCCACCACCTGGTCGCCCGTGCTCAAGAAGATGATCGCGCTCGCAAGTGTTGACGCCGAATATGCGGAGCCCGGGACAAAACTCCAGATCGAGGTCACCGTTGAAGCCGTCCGGCATAAAGTGACGGCCCTCGTGGTACCGCTTCCCTTCTTCAACCCTCCCAGAAAAATCGCATTGCCGATTGACTAGTCCTGGGTTGCGTATGTTCGCGTTATTACGGCCGCGGAAGGGAGCGACTTTAGTCCCGCCGAAACAGCCCCCTCACCCGTCCTTCGGACACCGTCTCCCCCTTTTGGAAGGGGGAGAGGGTTAGGGGTAAGGGAGTTGCCCACTTTGCGTCGAAATATTCAAGCTGTCGCAGTCACCCACACTCACTTGCGCTTGGTCTTGCGACCGCCACCGGCTGGCGGGGTCGGGGGGACTTTTTCGATCAGGATGGACTGAGTGGGGAACGGAATCTCGATTCCTTCTTTTTGGAATCGCTCAAGAATCCGTTTACGCAACTCACTCTGGACGGGGTACTGATCTGAAAATTTGCGCACTTGCACAACAAGCGAAAAGTCCAGTGTCGATTTCCCAAACCCGGGAATAAACTGGGCAAACGGTTCCGGGTGAGGGAGCAGCCCATCACACCGGTCCCGGGCAGCCTCCTTTGCCACATCCACCAGGATTTTCTCCACGCGCCTCGGGTCCGTCCCGCTAGCCACATTGACTTGAATCACCAGGGACATCCTGTCCTCGGGCATCGAATAGTTGGTGATCACGGCTTTAGATAAAGTGGAGTTGGGGACAACGATCATATTGTTGGAGAGAGTCCGCAGGAGCGCTGAACGCCAGCCGATCCGGACGACGTAACCCTCCTGGCCCGAGTCCAGCTTGACGTAGTCGCCGGGATTGATGGGGCGGTCAGCCAGAAGATAAAGCCCCGCAAAAAAGTTGCTGAGAGTTTCCTGGAGCGCCAGCGCGACCGCCACACTTCCCACTCCCAGCGTGGTCCAGACGACGGTCAGGTGGACCCCAAGGTTCTCGAGAACGACGATGACGGCCACCAGAGCAAAGAGGGCGCGGATCGCGAAGGCCGCGGGCTCCGTGACCCGTTCGAGGAGCGGCTCCCTCTGGCTCAGCCGCCGGAGGAATAAGATCAGCACTTTTGCTGGGAAATAAAAAAGGACCAGGATGACGAGGGCGAGGATCAGCTTCGAACCGATCCGTTCCCATTGGGGTGGCAGCGTGAACAATTCAATCGCCGTGTAGAGCGTGGCCAGGAGTAACAAGGGGACGGGTAGAGACTCGAAGAGAGAAAAAAGCAGCTCGCCCCACGTCTTCTCGAATTTCGTCGCGTAGCGGCGGAAGACCCGGCTCAGGATGAAGCCCGCGACAAGGGCCGCGGCGAGCATCGCGAAAACCATCAACGCGCTGAACAGCGTCGGGGAAAAGTGGAGGGCTTTCAGCATGTCGTCGAGCGTCCTTGCTGTTTTCTTTGGGACACCTCGAAACTACCAAGATACCTTGGTGCGGCGGCCGGGCGCAATCGGGTTGCCGGGATGGAACTGGAAAGGTACATCGTATCCCCCCGTGGGGTTGAAGTGTGTGAGTGAGAAGCGGAGGAGAGAGATAGCTGCCTTGCTGGGGGGAGAGCAAGGCAGTCGTCAGTCCGGGGGGTATCTGGGTGACGCACTGCGCTATAATTCGCGCGGAATCTCGGGCCCTGTTGAGCGCCTGGCGGATGGCAGGAAAGATCGAGCGGTGGTTATGGGGCGAGCGCACACGATGGCACTGGCACTCCTCGGCGCCTGGCTGGGCCTGACTCTTTTGATGTGGTTTGTCGCGGCGGGAAGCTTTTCAACCGTGGACCGCGTGCTGCGGGCCCCCAGCCCGCCGTTGAGCGAGGCGGCCGAGCGGATCGGTCACGAACGGACGCGCATGGTGCTTCGCTATCTCGCTTCCGAAATCAACCGGAACTGCTTCAATGTTTATGGATGGGGCCAAGTGGTGCTCGGGGCTTTGCTCCTGGCCCTGCTCTTCCGCCAGATCCCTCGAGACGGAGCGGCCCTCGTGATTGCCGGGGTCATGCTCGGCCTGGTCATTCTCATGACGCTGGTGATTACTCCAGCGATCGTGGCTCTCGGCCGGAGCATCGACTTTCTACCGCGGAATCCTCCTCCCGCGGAGATACCTCGCTTCCGCATGCTCCACATGGCCTTCACGGGGCTCGACGGGATAAAGTTCCTCACCGGCGTGGCGCTTCTCATCCGCTGGGTGGTCGCTCACTGATCCCGAAGAGCCTTTCGCCTGCCTCTCTCGTGGCGTGCAGCGGAGGCATGTGAGATAATTCCGCCAGCGCGACCCCTTCGCGAAGCGCCATCGCGCGAGTCCAAACATCGAGGCAGGTTATGCGGCTTGTGCACGGCTCGGTCATAAGCCTTCTCTTGCTCGCCCAGGCGATCTCGGCCCAATCACTCGGCGACCTCGCGCGGAAGGAGCGCGAGAAGAAGGGCCAGCAGCAGAAGTCATCCATCCAGGTTTCAACCGACGAACTGAAGTCCGGCAAACTCGACCTGAGCACGTCGCTCGACCCCGCCCGCAAGAATGACCTGGACTATCTGCTCGAGCAGCTCTCGCATCCCAAAGCCAGTCCGGAGTTGTTGGCGGCCTTGGTTCCGCTCAAGGACCGCGCCCTGCCGAGACTCCTTCCGATGCTCGCGAGCGGGGAGCCGATGAAGGGCTTCGCGCCTTCTACGGCGCTCACCGTTTTGGGCAACACGGAAGGTCTGGCTTTGACAGCCCGTCTGCTCAACGACTCGATGGAGCCTGTCCCCACCAAAGGAGCCTCGCGCGCCGAAGCCTTCCGGAAGAAAATGGACCAGAGCCGCATTGCAGCCTACGCGCTCGATGGGACAAAATTCGGCGTCTGGCGTTTTACCGAGGGCAGCGAACTGACGCCGGAGCAGGTGGTGGGGCGTCTTCAGAAAGGGCCGCCGATCGAGATCGTTGGAGGCTCAGACAACGGCCAACGTATTTTCAACCGCGCCTTACACGACAAAGACCCGAACCTCCGCCGCGGGGCCATCGCCCTGGTGCGCGTCGCGACCGGCGGAAAGGATTTCGGATTCCTGCCCGACGAGGCGGCCGAGAAAAATGAATCGGCGATCCAGCAGATCACAACTTTCCTGACCACCGAGCGGGCAAAAGTGATCGCTGCGCTCGGCCGCCGTAGCCAATAGAAAAAACCGTTCGGATCCTCCGCGCGGGCCCTCTCCCCGCTGGACCAATTCCTCCCCGACGTTCTAACGCGCCTTGCTCACCGGACTTTCGGCCGTATAGGGGACCCACACTTCCATGGGAGAGGGGAGGCGGTTCGCCCAGGCGTAATACGGAATAAAAGTCAGTTCGACCTCATTGCTACCTTTAGAGCCGCCTTTGCTCCAGGCCCGATAGAGAGGTTCTTCGGAGAAGGGCTTGGAGGCGGCGATCCCTTTGTGCTTGATCACGACGATACCGCCCATCATGTCCGGGCGGAATTCCGTGGTGAACCCCCTGGCAGGGACAGGTCCAAGTGGAAGAGAAATGTCTGAGACCGAGTCCTGCGCTACGAGGTCGAGCTGTTCGAGGCAATAAACGAGCGGGCCTCTTTCGAGGGCAATCCTGCCAAAGTCATCGCGAACGCGCGGGTTGGCCGTCACCACGCGCGGCGACATATCGAGCGTCAGGCGGATCTTGTCATCCGTTTTCCAGACCCGGTGGATTTCAAGATATTCGCCCGGCTTGGCCGGGGGCTGGGCGGGCTGGCCGTTCACGGTGACTTTGGCTTTCTGCGTCCAGCCTGGAATTCGCAGGAAAACGCTGAACTCAGTTGGCTGGGCCGGCTTCACCATGATCGAAATCGTATCGTTCCAGGGATAATCGGTCTCCTCGACTAAACTGAGTCCCGTGCCGTCCTCCAGGCGCCAGTCCAAGGTGGAACTGTGGTAGAGGTGCAAATAGACTCCGGTCGGGCTCGTCCCGTAGAGATAACCTGGGATGGAGGCGAAAGTGCGCTCCAGATAAAACGTCGGCGAACCGGGCCTCGCCGCTCACCAGCAGCAGCCGCCAGTTCCACATCATGTTGGCAATCGCCGCGCAGCTTTCGGCATAAGCCGTCGCGTTGGGCAGCTCGTAGGGATCACCAAATGACTCGCCCGCCGCGCGCGAGCCCACGCCTCCTGTGACGTACATCTTGCGATCGACAAGGTCGCGCCACAGGATTGCGAGAGCCCTGAGATACTTCTCATCCCCTGTCTCCGCAAAATAGTCGGTCGCCCCGCTCGAGGCATAGAGCGCGCGCACCGCGTGCCCTTCGAATTTTCTGTGTGAAGTAAAGGGGATTCCGCTGAACATGTACCGGACCTGATCGTCCGTCAGGTTCAGCCGCATCCGGTCGCCGCCCAGCAGGTAGCCCGCAAATTCAAGGTAACGACGCTCGCCGGTCGTCCGGTAAAGTTCGACGAGGGCCATTTCGAGCTCGGGGTGGCCGGTCAGGGCGGGCTTCTTGTCGGGCCCGAAATTCTGGACCAGGTAGTCGGCGTATTTCCTTCCGGCGTCGAGGAGTTTCGTTTCGCCCGTCGCGCGGTAATAGGCGATGCCCGCTTGCAGGAGATGTCCTAAACAATAAAGCTCGTGGCTGCGGTGCATCTCCGTGAACCGCAGCGACTCGCGTTCCTGGACGTAGTAAGTGTTGAGGTAGCCGCTCGGCTCCTGTGCCGCAACCACTTCATCAATGATCTGGCCCAGCTTGGCACGGAGGGCCGGCTGGTCCCCCGACTGCAGGACAAACGCTACGGCCTCCATCCACTTGTAAATGTCCGAATCGGTATAAAGCGGGCCCCTTCGGCCGGCGGCCTTGCGGCTCGAGAGACGCCGGAAGTTATCCACGACGCCGTGCGATTCCAGCAGCTGGAGCAGGCTGGGAATACTTTGCTCCACGTTCGTCCGCATGCGCGCTGACCAGAATCCCTCTCCCATCTTGACGGCGCGGATGGGGACCGTGTGCACCTTCGCTTGCGGGCTCGAAGCGTTGTAAACGATTCCCTGCGATCTCCAGTCCGGGCCTTCGGCGCGCGCCTCGGGAGCAATCAGAAGGAAAAAGAGAGCGAGAACCAAAAATGTGGGTCGAAGATAAGGGCGCATCTTGAGCGAATTCATTTCGCAACCTCCCGAAGGGAATACGCGGCTCGAGACAATCGAAAGCCCTCGTTTGGGAGACACAACCGAACCTGTTCCGAGCGTTTTACCGGCGTCGTGTCCGCCGCCCGAACGAAGCCTGGTCAAGGGAGGAGCGGCCGGACGCTTCGTGCGAACTCCTCATACGAGGTGCCACCTTCCCAACTATGCACCAGGGCTCCCTGACGGTCGTAAAGGAACGTCGCCGGAATGCCTCCGCCCCAGTCCGGGTTGATCGAGTCCACCAAGGCCGCGAAATCGTGGAAGTTATGGAGGTAACTCCCGAACTCCGCGGATTGAGACTTTAAAAACTCCTTGATGTCGGATATGGACTCCGGCTCATCCATCGAAACGGCGACGACCGAAAGACCATGGTCGCGAAAGGTCCGGTCGAGCCGGACGAGCCCGGGAAATTCCTCGCGGCAGGGCTCGCACCAGGTGGCCCAGAAGTTGACGAGCAAGACGCGCCCTCGATACTTCTCCCGCAGCCGCCGGAACCCGGCTTCGTCGAGTTTCAGGATGCCGTCAGGTCGGTCGGGCTCGGGCGGAGCCGCCGAGCGGGAACACCCCACAACCGACGCTGCTGCGGCGAGCGCTACGAGTCCCGCCAGCCGCGCTGGTTCGAGTTTCACTTGGTCCCCCTCGACCGGCTAAATCCGCTTGATCGTGCAACCGAAAGCCTTGGTCTCGGTCTGGGCGACCGGCTGGCCCGCGAGAACGGACCCGAGCGCCGGGCGGACTTCAACGTCGCTCGCCTCCTCCGGTTTGGTGGTTGGCTGGTGGCTGTTCCCCAGGGCACCGTGATACCGCACCGTCCAGTTGCTGTCCAGGAGATAAACTTCCGGCGTGACGCGCGCGCCCAGGCGGTCCGCGATGACGTTGCCTTCGTCCTTGAGGATGGGGAAGTCCAAGCCGTGCGCGCGGGCGTGCTCGGCCACTTCAGCCGCCGGCTCCGTCTTGTTCGCGTTGATGCCTACAACGGTAACGCCGCGCGGCCCGTACTCCTTGGCCAGGCCGGCCATCACGTGATTGAAGGCGTTCGAATAAGGACATTGGGTGGCGAAGAAGATTACCATGACTCCTTTCTTTCCTTTGAACTCATAAAGGGAGTGCTTCGCGCCGGCCGTATCCGGCAACGTGAAGTCCTCCATCGTGTCACCAATCTTGACCTTGGTCGCAGGCAGGTCGCTCGCCGTGCAGGCGCCGCTGACCAAGACCAGTCCCAGGACGATTGCCCACAATCTCAAGTGGCTCCAAGCGGCCATTCGGACCTCCGACGGAAAGAATGGGATCGTACAGCCAAGCCGTAAAATTATATCAGACGGTCGCTCTTGCCAGCCCCCGGCGCGGAGCCGCCGTCGAGTCCCTTGAAACGCGCACGAGCTCATCATCCAGGTGCATCTGTTTCTCGGATCTAATGACACCCGCGATGCGACCGAGTTAAGCTTCCATGCCCCGTTTGGTATGCCGAACATACCAACTCGTGTACTTCTTTCCGCCGAGAATTTCGCCGGCTTTCGATGACATGAGGAGTAAACGCTCCACTAACCCGTTTGATATCTTTCCACTTAGGCTTACCCGCGGTCCTCCCGTCCCGTTTGGCAGCCAGGGTGCGAGAGACAAGGACGGAAGTGACTTTGATAAGGAGGTCCCTATCTATATGAAGAAGTTATTCACGTTGCTCGCCACCCTCGCCGTGGCCGTCTCACTTGCGATGCCGGTCTACGCAAAGGGTCAGGAAAAGGGGAAGGAAACCGCCGCCCCCGCCGCCGGCGCGCATCACGCAAAAGCCCACAGGATGCATGCGAAGAAAAAGGGCGCGACGAAAGGTAAGAAGGAAGGCCAGGAAGGAACCGCCCCGGCAGAGGCGCAACCCAAGCACTAAGCCCGCACTCCGCGGATCTGACCGGTCAGCGGTCAGGACTCGTCCTTGGATTCAAGGAGACCCCGGAAAGCTCTTCCGGGGTTTTTCTTTTTGTATTTCAGTGCGCCGCGGAAAAGCCGATCCAGACTTCCCCCCGGCGTTGAATGGCGCCTGCGCAAGTTTCGGCCACCGACTGCCTGACTCGGCCTTGGAAAGTCGCACTCCTTTTAGCCCCGTGGACTTTCTTGACAGAAAACCGACCCAATGGGAAGATGAAATCCTTAAGGCCTAAGCAGAAGCGATTGCCTGTTCCTTGACGCTCATCCGGGCGCGGGGAAGGCTGCACTTGCCGAAGTGGCGGAATTGGCAGACGCGCTACATTCAGGGTGTAGTGCCCGTCAGGGCGTGGAGGTTCGAGTCCTCTCTTCGGCACCATGTTTTTTTCGTTTCACTTAGGGTCGAGTTCCACTTTCCGAACGTGCACTGACGTTTTGGGTGCGGTTGCGGGGCGGTTGCGACGCCCTCATGCCTCCCCCCTCACGAGCCCCTCCACCATCACCTTCTCCAATACCTCCATCGGGATCAGCACCCGACGCCCAATCCTCACCGACCGGATCCATCCTCGCGCGACATACAACCGAATGGGGACGGAACTCAGTCTGAGAAGCTTTGCCGCCTCGTTCACGCCCGCGGCAAGCGGCTTCGCTTCTCGAGGGCGTCGCGTTTCGGATGCCCGCCTCACCTCAACATTGAACAGGTTGCGAAATTTGTTCTTGACAAGGCTCGCCTTTTTAGGTCGTATTAACAGAGTAATTAGTCGGTTTTCACAAGGCGAAAAGATGCAAGAAATCAAGCAATCGAGGGCGCTGGCGACGAGAAAGAGAATTCTCAGTGCGGCGGCACGGCTTTTTGCATTAAAGGGATACCACGACACGAAATTAGAAGACGTCCTAGGAAGGGCTCAAGT
>QHZM01000050.1 GCA_003224665.1 Acidobacteriota bacterium | reverse complement strand
GAAATCTTTGTCCGGTCGGAGCGGGACGGCACGATCGACAATGTGAGGAATTTCCTCGACTGCGTGCGCAGCCGAAAGACTCCGAATGCGTCCATCCAGGCCGGATTCGAGGCGGCGCGGACTTCGTGGATCGGCAACATCGCGCTCAAGCGCGGCATGAAGACCGCCTGGGATGCGACGAGAGGAAGACTCGCGTCGTAAGGCTTTCCTCAGCGACGAGCCAACAGGGCGCCAGGAGCGTGCCGGCGCACCACGGCTCGGTTCTTATTGCAACGGATTGGGTGTGGTACAATACGCACCCCTCAGAACAGATATTCTATTTCCGAAAAAAGGTGCTTCGATGATTCGCATTTCCCGCAGGGTCTTCGGCAAAGTAACGCTCGGTGGTTTGAGCGGGCTGGCCATCGCCCGGGCTGCCGGTCTGGCCGCCGAGAAGGCTCGCTCGTCGCTATTCGGAGGCGTGCAAATCGGCGTGATGACTTATAGCTTTCGCGACCGCCCGCTCGACAAGGCCCTCGAGGAGATTGTGAGAATCGGCTTTTCGACCGTGGAGCTTTTCAGCGGCCACCTCGATCCCTTGAAGGCCAGCGACGCGGAGATGGTGGCCTGGAAGAAGAAGTTTGAAGAGGCCGGAGTGAAGATCGCCTCCTATTACGTGGATTTTGGTCAAGACCCCTCGGACGAACAGATTGACCGCGGCTTCGAGGCCGGCAGGCTTCTCGGCACGGACATTCTCAGCTCTTCTCTCACCAAGCCTCTGGTGCCGCGCCTGGATAAGGCCTGTCAGAAATTCAGCATGAGGCTCGGACTCCACAACCACTGGTTCAACCCTCCCGACCCCAAGCAATTCGAGGGGCCGCAGGACTTCTTCGACGCTCTAAAAAGTTCGTCGAAGTGGATGAGCATCACGCTCGACGTCGGTCACTTCCACGCGGCGGGCCACGACCCGGTGAAATTCATCGAGGAACATCACCAGCGCATCGTGAGCATGCACCTGAAGGACCGAGGGGACGACCCGAAGCACACCGACCATCCTTTCGGGCAGGGCTCGACCCCTCTGGTCGCGGTTGTGCAGCTTCTGAAAAAGATCCGCTACGAACACGCGGCCAACATCGAGTGGGAGGTTGAGAACTCCGATCCGGTGAAAGGGGTCGCTGACGGGCTCGAATATTTCAAGCGAGCGCTTGTTTAAGTCGTCCGCGTGGCGCCGGCTCGCTCGCGCACGGGGAGGTGAAGGATGAAACGAATCCGGCTTTCGATCGGCAGTTGGGGCTACTGCTTCGGCCCGTACAAGGACAACCCCGTTCCCTTCGACATGGTCATCGAGAAGCTGGGCAAGCTCGGCTTCGACGGAGTGGAACTCGGGGGTTTTCCGCCTCACCCTCATCCCGCCGAGTTCGACACGAAAAAGAAACGCGCCGAGCTCAAGAAGAAGGTCGCCGGCTGCGGCCTGGAATTCTCAGGTCTGGCGGCCGACTTGTGGTCGTGCCCGATTATTCCTCAGCCGGACGATTCGAAGTGGATGTCCACGTTCGAGGCGAACCTCGAATTTGCCTGTGACCTCGGGATTGACTGCGTTCGAGTGGACAGCGTCAGCCCGCCGGACGTTTTCGAGAAGCAGAAGATCGACCCGAAGGTGGGCTGGGAAAGACTCGTCAAGACTTTCCGCGCCGCAGCGGCCAAGGCGGCCGACCGGGGAGTCCGCGTGGTGTGGGAATTCGAGCCCGGCTTCGCTTTCAACAAGCCGTCGGAAATCGCTCGACTGGTGGACGATGTCGGGCACCGGAACTTCCGGCTCCTGTTCGATACCTGCCACGCCCATATGTGCGCCGTCGCGGCCGCGCGGCAGCCTGGGACGAAGGAGACGCTGCCGGGCGGAGCCTTCGAGCTCCTGACTCGATTGCGCGGGAAAGTCGGCCACGTCCACCTGATCGATTCCGACGGCACGCTCCACAACGACGAAACGAGCACGCACGCTCCCTTCGGCCAGGGCGTGCTGGAGTTCGACAAGCTCATCCCCGAAGTGCTCCGTTCGGGACTGCCGACCAACTGGTGGACCATCGACCTCTGCTTCTGGCCAAATGCCTGGGAAGTCACCGCAGACGCCAAGGTCTTCCTCGACCGGCTGGCACAGAAGTACGCGACCTCCGCGGCCGCCCGCTAGCGCGCGGCGGTCTCCGAAAGGAGACCCGATGCCCAATGAACTCAGGATCGGCATGGTGGGTTACGGCTTCATGGGCCGGGCCCATTCGAACGCCTACCACCGCGTCAATCAGTTTTTCGATACAGCCTATCAGCCCGTGCTGAAGGCGATTGCCGCCCGGGACCAGGAGAAGACAAAAAAGTTTGCAGACCGATGGGGATGGGAGCGCGTGGAGCGCAACTGGCACAAACTCGTAGAAGCTGCCGACATCGATGCGATTGACATCTGCTCTCCGAATAATACGCACCATGAAATCGCGCTCGCTGCGGCTGCCGCCGGCAAGATGGTCCTTTGCGAAAAGCCCCTGGCCATGGACCTGGCGCAGGCGCGGGAGATGACGCGGGCCGTCGAAAAAACCGGGAAGCCCAATATGGTCTGGTTCAATTACCGCCGCGTCCCCGCGATCAGCCTGGCGAAGCAAATGATTGACGAAGGCAGGCTGGGGAAGGTCTTTCACTACCGGGCGACTTACCTCCAGGACTGGACGATTTCTCCCAAAGTGCCCGTGGGCGGGGCAGCCACGTGGCGCCTGGAGAAAGACGTGGCCGGCGCGGGCGTCTCCGGCGACCTTTCCACTCACAACATTGACACCGCCCTCTGGCTCAACGGCCCCGTGAGGCGTGTCTGCGGCATGACCGAAATTTTTATCAAAGACCGCAAGCGGCCGGACGGCAGCCCGGCCCGCGTCGAAATCGAGGACGTCTGCACGTTCCTCGCGCGCTTCGCCAACGGCTCGAACGGCACGTTCGAAGCCACGCGCTACGCCCGCGGCCGGAAAAACAAGAACAGTTTTGAAGTGAACGGCGAGAAGGGCTCGATTTACTTCGACCTCGAAGACATGCACCAGCTCCAGTACTTCAACCACGAAGACCCCACCCACCTCCAGGGCTGGCGCACCATCCTGGTCACCGGAGCCGAACATCCTTACATGGGCAACTGGTGGGTGCCGGGTTGCGTCATTGGGTACGAGCACACCTTCGTCAACGCGCTCGCGGACTTTCTAAGAGGTCTCGAGAAAGGGGAACGAGTGCGACCGGACTTTCGAGATGCCCTGGAGACGCAGGCGGTGGCTGAGGCGGTGCTTGAAAGCGCGCGTGCGGAAAAGTGGATGAGCCCCCAGGCTGATCTCAGTTAATTCGCTGGCGCCCGACCGTGACCGGGTCTTGAAACGAGCCCGGCTCGTTTAGTGGGAGATGGTTAAATTTTCGAAAAGGAAGAGTCCGGACTTTCCTGCGACGACGACGTCGAGATCCCCATCACCGTCGATATCCACCACGGGAATCTGCATCCCTCCGCCGGCGCGCGTGCTGTAGTCGATGATGTGCCTGACCCACTCCGGGCGGCCTTCAACGTTCGACGACTCGTACCAATAAACACCGAGCGGCTCACGCTCACCCGGGTCGCGGCCGTTGTGGGCCATGAAACGCTTGCCGGTGACCAGGTCGCGCCGCCCGTCACGGTTTAAATCCACGAGCGTCAAGGCATGCGACTGCGACCAACTGTCGTCAACCACATGCTTAATCCAACTCCGCTGGCCTGAAGAATTTTTCCTCTGCTCATACCAGAAAATTCCATAGCCGTGCGCGGCGCTCGTGACGAGGTCCGGGAGGCCGTCGCCGTTTACGTCTTCAGCGTAGATGAACCCCGTCACTCCCAAATCGAACTCCGGGTGAAAAATCCAGCGGCCGTTGCGCGGGTCGGGAGGCGCTTCAAACCAGCCTTTCGGCGTGAGGATGTCCGTGCGACCGTCGCCATTGACGTCGCCCGCCCCGATGCCGTGCCCATAGCTCTGCGGGCTCACTTCGTGTTTCACCCATTGGGCCTCGGCGCCGGTGCCTGTGAGTTCGTACCATGCGAGCGGGGCTTTTTCGTCGCCGAACTGCGGCAGGAGTTGTTGAGGTTTGCCGGTATTCAGGAGGTCAACCAGAAACGCGAACTCCACCGGGTAACCGGATTGGATGACGGTCTCGCGCCAGGGAGCCTCCCGGCCGCGTGGATTCTCGTACCAGGAGAGACGATTGGTGAACCAAGTGGCTGTTACCAAGTCGGGATAACCGTCTCCGTTGACGTCGATGGGCAGGTCGCTGAAATCGTCAACGTAATACTCGCGGTAGTCCAAGGAGCGAAACTTATGTTTGACCCACTCGGGTCCTGCTCCCGCCGCCCCGGCCGAGCGCTGCTCGTACCAGTTCTCGCCCGAAATGATGTCGAGCTTTCCGTCCTGGTTGAGGTCGGCCACGGCGCAGGTCTCGCTTGGCCCGAGGTCAATCGTGTGCTTGCGGAAGTTGATTTCGCCGGACCCAGCGGCTCGGGGCCGAAGACCATGCCATGGAATCAAGGTCACGGCGAGCAGGGCCGTCAAGGTCACTCCCGGCTTCAGGAGGCGAGTGGACCTTCGGGCCCTTACTGGCGCGCCCTGATGGGAGAGGGGAAAATGCGTTCTGCGGACAGGGCTCGGTTCGCGCTCAAAGGACATTCGCGTTCTCTAGTTTTCGTTTACTGCTTTCTGACCGCCGTCTTCTTTGCGTCCGTCATGCCCACCTCGGCGGCCAATTGTTTGATGAAGGCGAGCCCTCGCTGCGCCAGTTCGTCGGAGGAGGGCGCGAGGTCGCGCCAGATGGCGGCGGCAGCGGCCAGCTCGCGCTCGGGCTGCGCAAACGATTCGATGGTCAACCAGCCGTCGTAACCGATGTCTTTGAGGGTCTGGAATACTCCGCGCCAGTCGCAGTGGCCCGTGCCGGGAATTCCGCGGTCGTTTTCGGAAATGTGGACGTGGCCGAGCTCTTTCGCGATCGAACGCAGCGCTGCGGCGGGGTTCTTCTCTTCAATGTTCGAGTGAAACGTGTCGAAATGGACTCGAACGTTGCGAGCGCCGATTTCTCGGACCAGCCTTGCCGCGTCTTCGAGCGTGTTGAGGAAATAAGTCTCAAAGCGGTTCAGCGGTTCAAGGCAAAGGGTGACGCCGAGCTGCTCCGCGTGGCGGGCGACCCCGGCGAGCCCTTCGGCCGCGCGCTTCCATTCTTCGTCCGTGCGCCGGTCTCCGCTCATGAGTCCGAGCGAGGCGTAGAGCGGCCCGCAGAGCAGCCGCCCGCCGAGCTCGGAGGTCTTCGAGACGCATTTCTTAAGGTACTCGACTCCGCGGGCCCGCACTTCAGGTTGCGGGCTGACCAGGTGGGCCTCGCGCGGGAGGACGGCGCACGTCGTCCGCTCGAGGCCGGCGCGGTCGAGGACGGCCCTGACCTGGGACACACGAGAGGGCTGGTCGGCAGAAATAAAAAGCTCCACGCCGTCGAACCCCCAGCCCCTGATCCGGCCAAAGAGCGGCTCGTGCTCCTCTCCCAACCGTGTTGTCCACACCAGCATGTTGACGCCGTATTTCATGTTGGACTCCTTCCGGCCGGGCGAAAGTCCGCGCCGAAAGATCTTCAGGCTTTTGCGAGTTTCGCCAGCAGCCTCGACAATCCTTCGAACCCCTTCGCGGCCACCGGGTAAGGGTCTTGAGCCGCGTATTGAAAAACTTCGAACGAGACCGGGCCGCGGTACACGCGGGCGAGCGCATGCAGGATTTTTTCGAGCGGAATTACCCCCTCGCCGATAAAGACGCGGTGCCCGTCTTCAAGCAGCTCGCGGGGAATCGCGGGAACGTCGTCGATGTGCACGAAACTGATCTCGCCGGGATTCAGGTTCTCGATGTCTTCAAGCTTGCTCGTGCCGGCGTAGAAATGGAAA
>QHZM01000049.1 GCA_003224665.1 Acidobacteriota bacterium | reverse complement strand
AGACGCAGAGTGCGGTTCCTCCTCGACAGGGAAACGGATGACTTCATTCGAGGCATAGGCGCTGATAAATCGTATAACACTCTCCGTTTGGGCATTTTTCATCGTATGGACGGACCGAGCGGGCACGAGGATGGCATCCCCTGCCTGAACCGGCGTTTCGACGCCATCAATTACAACCACGCCGCGACCCTCCGTGATGAAGACAACTTCTTCGAATTCGTGATAATGAAGGAAAAGACGAGCGCCGGGTCGAAGTTCTCCTTGAGCAAGAGCGATATGGTGGGTGCCGCTGTGAGCGCGGTCAAAAAGCATCTTGAATCGCGCGTTTTGGGGGATGTCGACGAATTCAACTTTTTGACTCGAAATGACCGGCATGATCGGCTCCTTAGCGCCAGAGCGGCGACTGGCGATGTCGTCGGTCGTGTGCCCTAGTCCAAGTGAAAAACTTCTTCCAGTCGCAGCAGACCTTGGTCAGGACGCCGACCTTCCAGGCCCTCAAAAAACGGTGCCATTTCGCGCTGCCAGCGTTGATTGATTTCGCGCCCGGCCATACCGGACAGCGCGCTCGGGTAGTCTGGGGTCTCGAGGTAGCCGACCAGCAGCCCGTCTTCGCGAAGAAAAAGGGAGTAATTGCGCCAGCCGGTTTCCCGCAGCGCCTCCAGCATTTCCGGCCAGACGGCCTTGTGACGCTCCTTATATTCTTCGAGTCGTTCCGATTTCACTTTCAGCAAAAAGCAGACACGCTCCATGGAGCCCTCCGGCAGGATGCTCGTATTGATGGACCCACCGTCAACTGGCGCAAATACCGCCGAGCCGCACTGTTGAATCTCTCACTGCTTCTTTTCCAAGACAATGACCCACTGCTCGAAAGTCGGCAGGATAGGCGTCCGCCAAGTACCAGCCGTGTCCGGCGTTACATCCCCAATCAGGTGATTTTCTCCCGTTCGTGGATCGAAGAAAAGAGCACGGTAGCTCACGCCAGATTCCAAGCCTTTTATCTTGGGTGGATCAAAGATCGGAGGAGTGAACACAACACGTAACTCTCCTGGAATGCCGGCCGCGTAGGGTAACATGTAATTTTCTTTGCTCCAATGCGGCTCCACCCATTCCGGGTGGGGCTCGAAACGCCACCAGGGATAGCGCGTCAGCAGTCCCTTGCCGAGCCCCACCTGCTGCGAGCCGGGAAGTCGATAGGCCTTGTCCCAGGGCGGTCCGCCCCACGTACCACCATGCGGAGAGGGCCCGAAGGGATGCTCTTTGGTGTTGACCTGCCAGATCCCTTCCGCTCCGTAAGTGTGACCCGCCGCACCATTCAGCATGCAGGCCCAGAACATGAATCGCTCCACTTCCTCTCGATTGGCGTCCAGACCCCCTTCGTAGCAGACCTCGCCGACCAGGACGGTCGTTGTGGCCGGTTTGGAGCATATCAAAGTCAAGCACCGCCGGATCCTCAACCGTATCACGAGCGCTCCTCGAGGGATGAATGGTGACGAGGCGGTGGTAAGGGTCTATGCCTCGAACGTACTCGGCCACGTCGGTCCATCCATGTTTCTGAACGGCTGCGTCCTCAGCCTTATTTTTCGAGAGGTAATAGGGCATCGTACCCTCACCAGCCAAACACCAGATGACAGGGAAGGCTCCCCAACGAGCAATGAGGTTCCGCCAATGCTGTTTGATCTTCGAGAGTCCCATGAACGGTAAAAAGTATCCCCAACAACCAACGATGCAGGGCAATAATCCGTGATCCACCAGGTACTGAATCCGCAAATCCGCCATATCAAAGTAATGTGGATTGATTCGGGCATAATTTTCCTGCCAGGGATAACCGGCCTCGTTTGCTCCGCGCGGATCAAAGGGCGGCATGTCCGGATAAAGCCCCGCGATAATCTGGATGACCGTGAAACCTTTCTGCACGCGGTCCGCCGCCAAGGTCCGAAAATCATCCGGCCAATTCAGACGTTGGCAAAGCCCCATCCACCACGTGTCCCCCAGCCAGAAGAAAGGTGTACCGTCCTCGTGCTCGAAGTGGAAATGGTCACTCGTTACACGAACACGACCATGCGAGATCAGCGGGTTGCTACCCCGATAAGCCGAAACCTCCAACACACCATGCTGTCCATGCAGGTCCGGGTTGGTTCGATCACTTGACACGGTACGATAGGTGTAGCGTCCTGGCGCAGGAGGAGCATACCGGACCCTCCAAATCTGCTCGCCTGCCCAAAAAGCAGGAACTCGCTGTTCTTGTCCCAGCGGGTCACGAAACACAACATCGAGTTCCACGTCATTGAAAGGATCCGAATAAGCCCTTCCCGAAGCATATGCCCATTCGGTGGCACAACGTTCGACGGCATAGCGGGTTATCGACACAGACTCGGGACTTTCGCGACGGACTCTGTCGGGAGAAGCAGCATCTTTCGCATGCTGGCTCTTCGCAAGCGATCCCAATGTCAATGCACCGATACCAGCTTTATTGAGAAATGACCGGCGATTAATCGAGCTCATGTCTGGCTCCTCATTGGGTTGAGAGCAATTGATGCTCCCCCTTAAAACAAAGGGTTAAAGAACACCGCTAAGTCTGGGACGCTCCGCCGAGAGCGGAGGCCCCGAGCAGTTCCGGCCTCAAACTGAAGGCCTTCGAGACTCGAAGACCAATGGGCCGGAAGTCGGGGTTTCCAAAACGTCACAAAATCTCGCCGCCTTCCGGCATCCCAGCATCGCGGCATCGCACCAGCATAATCTTAGGAAGGCTCATCGGCGAAGTAACCATCGGCCGACGGGCGGGCCTTCTCTTTCCACCACTGCTTAACAACCCATGCGTCAATTTGCGGTTCAACCCTTTCGGGCAAATAGGCGTGTACCGCAAACCTCAATTCCTTTTGGGACCAGTGACGGTTCAAGCGTGTCTTATAGACAACCCAGGAAGAGCCCGCTTTTTGAGTGTTGCCATACTGTCGGGCGTCCGGAACCGGGATGAACTGGATCCGTTGCCCGTCAGCGCGGGCGACGACCTGGACAATCTCCACCACGGCGGGCGAATAGCGCCACTCCGCACCGCCTTTGCTCAATCGTACCGCGACAGCAAGGATTGGCGGATCTCCTTCAAGTGAAGGCAATCGGCAAGCGAAGGTGTAAGTACTCTTCCTTTGTCCTTCTTTTTCGAAGCGGTCCATGTCCGCGAAACGCACTCCCATCCAATCCTCGAAGGGCACTGGCTCGAGCGCCAATGAAATCCCCAAGTCGGCCGCTTGCTGCGAAGACACTTCGCGGGCGGGTAGCGATTCGGCCGCGCCCTTGTCCGGCATAACCTCCAACATCAGCACTTCAAAAGGGCGCAGCCAAAATTCGGGCCTATCGCCAATTTTGAACCCGGACCCATCCTTCTGGACGAGTCGTCTCCTATCCGGAAAATGGGAAATAATTTGCACCGGCGTACCCGTTTCATCCTCGATCCCGAGCGTGGAGCCAAGATGCAAATTCAGCTTCCGGGATATGAAGTGCACGTTGTTGATAAACAGAAACCCGTGCGTCCCTCGGAAATACGCGTACCCGTATACCTCGTTCCTCCATGGATTGCCAACGATGCTTCTGTGGCTCAAGAAGACCGCCTCGTTCTTTTTCACAAGTGAATCAATCCCGGCCAGAAAATCCACATCCTGCTGATTTAACAGATAGACGTCACCCCACAGTTGAGGAAAGAGCAGATTTCCCCGGCCCAAATCCATGATCAAAGCTTCTTTCCACCGTTCGTTGCCCATGAAATTTCCCCAACGGGTATCCGCAAGCCAGATTCCCAGACTATCCTTGTTAATCGGCGGGATCGTCTTGGCAAACTGAGTGCTCTGATCCAAATTCAGTGTGACAGAATCGCGGTAGTAAAGGGTCGGAATCCAGCTTGTCGCGGATCCTTCCATGTACAACCCTGACTCGAAAACGGAGTCCCCGTGCAATGCAAAAAACGGAGAGCGAACGCCCCAGTACCACATGACGTAAATGTCCGGCATAGCCTCGCGGGCACTGCTCGCGATGTCGATGAGACGGTCATACATGGCCTCCACCGAGTATTTCCCCGGCAGATGGTTGTGGCGGGTACTATTGCAATAATAACTGCCGCCATCCAACTTAAAGAACTTGAGGTTATTTTCTCGGATATGGAAAAGAATCGCGTTCCGCAAGATGCTGAAATACGGCTCCGAGGCTGGACATAGTGTCATCGGAACGCCGCCATCCACCAGGTAACCGTTCCGATAGACCATCGCCGGAACGCCCGGCTCGGATAAATCACCCGGGGCAGGGATCTGGCAGGCCCACACCGGTGGATATTCGCTACAAGAAGCAGCGCCCCAACTTACACCGAACCAGAGGCCGAATTTCATTCCCAGCTCCCGCACGCGCTCCACAATTTTAGCAGGGCCGTTGGGAAAACACTCCGGCGCAAATCGCGTCAAATCGGAGGCGTGATCCACCCACCCATAATCAGGAACGTAATATTCAAACTGAAGTCCCTTTCCCCTCCATTTTTCTAAGACCTTCAGTCCATCGAGCATCTCCACATCATTGAGCGTCGGACAACCACCCCACTGATTATTCATCCCAAAGGGATCATAGATCGAAATGGCTCTTTTCTTTCGGGGGCTATTCGCCTGGATGTACGAAACAAAAGCTTCCAGCGCCTGCCCGGACTTGCCCACACCCAGCAGTGAGACATGGCTATGGGTGCTGGCGCCCGGAGGCAAGGATCGTGCGGGGAAGTGCACAGTGATTACGCGTCCCGCGCTGCCTTGATTGACCCCGGCCGGATGTTCGATCGCGCAAAAAGCCTCTTCTCCGACAAAAATCGGCTCGCCCAGTCCGCCCTCTGAAGTAGAAGCGTCAAGGGTAAAGCCATCGAGCTGCACGTCCAGTAGGACCATCTCCCTGCCGCTCTGGTTCTTGATCTCAAGCCATTTGCGCCTCGTGGGGCCGCGCAGTTCAAAGTGAGCGGAAGCACTAATGGGCTCGGAAACGCTGCGGAGTTCAAACGTTGCCTCATCGTCTCCGGTCCGGCTTAACTCTTGAACTTCGAAGTCGGAAACCCGAAGATACGGTTCTCCAACCGAAATGAACTGGTCTAGGAGGACAGGTTCGAAAACATAATGTTTCAGAACCTCGTCACTGAATCCGCCGAAGTGTTTGTCGTAGCCGCGTGTTCTCACGGCGAGCAGGTTTTTCGCTCCGGCATCGAAGCGGAGTGATGAGTACCCAGGGCTCCCCCGAGCGATGCTAAACTGCCCCGGGCTTCGCCAGCGACCGGAAGAAAGCCGATGCCCAATCTCTGTCCCGTTAAGATAGACCCAGTATTCATTCCAATCTTGGTAGTCATGACCTCCCAAAACCAATATGATTGTTTCGCCCTCAGCGTCCTTCGACAGTTCAAACCAGCAACGAAACCAACCATAGCCGTCGTAAGTAATCCCGTCGTCATGGCGCTTTACGCCGCGCAAACTTCTCAATAAGAGATTCTCAGTCGCTCCCCATCCGCGATCGGAGAAATCCGGGAGGTGATAGCCCAGTCGGAAACCCTGTTCTTGGGCAGGAGGAACCGAGGGCTTGTCCGGACCAAAAGCGAAACGCCACCAGGGTATCTCGACCCGATGTTTGGAAGCAGAAAAGGTGAGGACGATCTCCTGCGCAGAAGACAGAGGGAAGGCACGGCCCGAGAGTTTGTTTTCAAAACGTGAACTGCCGAGTCTCCTCTTGCGCCACTCCAGTCGCCACACGAGGGCGTCATTGGAAAGTGTCACGGCGCCGCGTGGCTCGACGCGCGCAGCCTGTGCCTGTCTCTTCAGCCCGCCCCGTGTCGAGGTCGCAGACGTCAGCGCGGCGGACATGATCCCCGCTCTGCGCAAGAAGTTTCTTCGATCCATTTTTACCCCCGACGTGCTTGAACCGCATTCATTCTTTGGACGCGAGCGAGTTTAATCGCACGACGATGTCTTGTTGAAACGCCGGGAGATCAACTGAAACGCGCCGGCCCCCCTCGACCTGGAGGCAAGGTGAATAAACTCCCGAAGTAGGGGAATAGAGAGGCACTTGGTAGGTCCCCTTCGGAAGCGCAAATTCGATGGGGCCGGCGATGGGCTGACCCGCGCCCGGGTCACTCACCTCGCGGTCATCCGCCAGGTAGGCAATGTATTCCGAGCCGGCGCGAGCCAGCACAGCAGCGACGAGATTCTTCGGTTTTCTCTCGATCCAGCCTGGGGCGGGCTGCGCGTGGATGAAATCGAAGGAGTGAATGAACTCGGAGAGGTGCCGGATCCATCGGCGAATCGTTCGCTGGGACTCTTGGGTGCCCGCCTCACTGCCAACTGTGATTGAAAAATCAATATAGTCGTAGTGCGCTCCGGACAGGATGGCCGTCCAGGCGCGCTTGCGGTGAATCGTCCAGCCCGTTTCGTCGCGATACAAGCTCGCGGCGTTGTCTTCGTCCGAAATGCACGGCTTGCGCTCGCGCTGGACAGCCAGGAAGAAATCCCGGAATTCGGCCAGCCGCAATTCCTTGGACATGAAGTTGCCGAGCTGGTAGGTCTGCCCTCGGAAGACCATGCCCGGAAGTGGATGGACATTGACAGCATCCAACCAACTGCTGGAAAAGCTGCTGTCCAAGGGCTGCCTGAAGCTTGGTGTGTAAGAAAAAGCCTGTGAACCAAACACCAGATGGTTACGATTCAGCTTCTGGAGCTCGCAGCGAACGATGCGCGCTATTTCTTCCTGCCAGGAATCAACCTCGGCTGGCGTCGTGTGGCCCGGCATCCCGCCACCCGGCTCGTTGCAGATCTCGTAATAGACGTTGTCATAGCGACCCGTCTCCTGGACGATTTTCCGGACGTAAGTAAATTGCCGGTCGACGAGCGCCCTGTCTCTGAGAGAAGTGTAGTCGGACCATTCGACCTTACCCATTCCTTGTTTGTTGTTCTCAGCCCGCAGCGGGTTAAGTTCCCAGATGTTGGCCGAATACGTATTACTGAAGAGCACCAGCTCGACGACGATCTCGAGCTCCGAGGCACGCGATAGAAATTGGTGCAATCGCTTGAAATATTCCGGGTTCCACCGATCGAGATCGTAGATCGGCTCCCCATCCAGGGCCATGCCAGAACCCGAGCGTGGCCAGGGTGCAATGTAATCGGGAGATTCCGGCTTTAGTGGCGACCAAGGATTACGCGGCGACTGAAGTTCGCGGAAGAGAAGAAAAAGGCGCGTCAGAGTTTGTTTATGATGGGCGGCGTCGGCCAGATACCGAGCGAAGTCGAATGGGCGATTAACCACGGAGCCGTAATGTTCCGATGCGGCCACCAGGACAAGAGGTCTTCCGCGAAACAGAAAGTACTTCGAGTTCTCGGGGTGGATGGCAATAGGAACATCTGCCGTGCCGGATAAATCGGTGTTCCCAATCGGCCCAGCCGGCGTGTCTTTCCCTCGAGCGTCTTGGCTCCGGCTTTCGACTGCCTTTCCCACAAGCGAAGTTACAGTTGCGCCCCCGACGAAGATGCGCCCTCCTT
>QHZM01000048.1 GCA_003224665.1 Acidobacteriota bacterium | reverse complement strand
TCCCTGCTGACCGGTCTCCGCCTTCTCCGGGGCAGTCGATTTGTATCCCTCGCGGGAGGCGGAATTTGGCTGCTCAGTTCCCCAAGGCGTTACGCTGCTCCTCGATTCCCTCCAATCCGTTCCACACTCCTCTGGCTGCTTCCCCCGCCGCATTCAGCGCCTCATCGGCGAGCTCCGGATTTGCATGATGCGCCCGTGTAGTTCCTCGAGAAATCCTTGCCAATCCATATATTCTCCTCGCTCTGAGACTGAGATAAGCGGAAGCAAAGTAGGAGGATTGCCGGCTCGCCGCAATGGACTTAGGTGCGCTCGGCTGACCGGCCGCAGCAGTCTACTGTAGAGATAGGTTTGGGCCGAGCTGCCGCCCGAGTAGGGATTGGTCCGTTTATGCCGGAAGGTAATCCTTTTCGCATGAAATGAGCTGTGACCCTGTCGGCTTTTTACCCAGTCATAGCGTTTTCTGTCGAGTGGCCTTATATCGAAGTTGCTACCAATGGGCGACGATGTCCAGCACTCCGGTCGCTGTCTCGACGTCACTTAAGCCCTGCTGACGCAGGTCGTCGTCGGATTCCTAGAGATGGTCTGCGAACTCGACAATGGTCCGCCGCTCTCGCTGGAGGAAACCCCCAGCGAGCCCAATCGCTGCCGTGCCAATTAGGCATTTCCCATTACCTGAAGCGCCCCTATCTCCGCCCGCGGTCTCATTTGGATGGCAGGCCGACGGCAATCAACTCAACCACCCCTTCAGCCGGATGTTCCATCCCGCGCTGGCTCGTGCTGACTGCCTTTCAGGAAGGGTAAGGCTCCGAGCAGCAACGCGAGCCCCGGAAAAACAGCGCAACTCAGCACGAAGGTCACAAGTGGTACGAGCGGTGGACGGTGAGACCACCCTTCATTAAAGACTAACACCCATGAAGAAAAGAGAGCCAGGAAACAAATAAGTCCCAGGGCGGGAAACGCGCCGGCAAACGCCCGCTCCAGGAGCCTTCCTCCAGCACGTCGGGACCAGTACGCTCCGAACGCACCTATAAACGGCAGACATAACAACCATGGCCAGTAAAGGAAAAGAGCCACGCCCCGCCATAACCACATAGAATGAGGCAGAGGCCACGCCCACTGTGCCAGTTGAAACAACGCCATGGAAAGCGTCGTCGTGCACACTGCTGGTAACCACAGGGCCTTAACGCGGTAACTCATGATGTCCTCCTCTTGTTCGGCGTATCGAATCTCCAGACGAAGCCCATCCCAGTCGGGAATGGAGCTGAGCGCGTGTCCCATCGCCTCCTCGGCGGTGGCACCGCGACGGAGCCACTCCTCAGCGAGATCGCTGACGTGATCGGCCAGCTCGGCAATGATTTCTTCGGCGCGCCCCGCGTCCATGTCCAGCGGGCCCAACCGCCGTCGCACCGCTTCACGCGGGTCACGCACGGGCCACCTCCGCGAGGCGATTGAGCGCGCGGAAAAACAGGCGCCACTCGGCACGCAGCGGGGCCAATTGCTTCTTGCCTGCTGCCGTCAGCCGATAATGGCGACGACGCCGGCCTTGGGGGCTGGTATCCCAGCTGGCCTTCACCCAGCGTCGCTTCTCCAGGCGATACAACAAGGGATAAAGAGATGCCAGGTTGAACACCAGCAAGCCCTGCGTCTGCCGCTCGATCCGCTTGGCGATCTCATAGCCGTGCAAAGGCTGGTCAGCCAGCACAGAGAGGATTGCGAATTCCGCGCTGCCCCGCTTGACTTGAGATCTGATCGGTTCCATATGGGGTCCTATATATAGGCATTTTATATATCATGGCGACAAAGGGAGACAACTGGCCAGAGGGCCGATTTCGGTACAGGCCGGGGACCTGTACTACGGCCCGGCAAAAGCCTTGCGCTCAAACGGATCACACGAGCGCCAGATGACGACCTGCAATTTAACCCGTTGTCCTCTGAGCCGTTTCAGCCAGCCCGCCCACGGGGTCGAAACCAAGCGATGAGGGGTTGCTCAGCGCCGGAACTTTTGGCACGGAGTCATGGCGTGATTCGAACTGGCCGAATAGACAGCTTCGGAGCTCTTACGTATCAAGTAGCGTGTGTGCGAATAATATCCGATAATCGGAATGTTCTGCTCCTTTCCTCCACAGCCTTGGTCGATTGCCTTCAACCAGGTCTACCGGTCGGCAGGGGCCGGCGCCGTTATCCAATTCATAAGAAGCAGACCATGCGTCGATTGAGCCTATCCATCATTACCGCTCTGGCAATGACCGAACTCGTGTCCTGTGGCGGCGAAGGGATCACGACCACAACATCGCCCAGGGCGCCCGCAGTCACCCTATCCGCCTCCAGTCTGACTTTCAGCAACCAATCGGTTGGCACAGCGAGCTCGGCGAAGACCGTGACCCTGACCGACACTGGCACCGGCACGCTGACCATCACCGGCATCTCCGCGACCGGTGATTATGTCCAGACCAATAATTGCGGCTCGACCCTGGCCGTCAGCGCGAATTGCATCATCACCATCACCTTCAGCCCCACGGCGAGTGGGAGTCGGACAGGCCGCATCTTGGTCACCGACAACGCGCCCAGAAGCCCGCAGATGGTTTCGCTCATCGGGAACGGCGTCGGTCCGGTGGTCACGCTCTCGGTGAGCCGCCTGACCTTCTCGAGCCAGAACGTCAGCACGACGAGCGGCGAGCAGTCCGTGACGCTTACGAACAGCGGCAACGCGCAATTAACGGTCAGCGGCGTAACGATTACCGGGACGAACAGCGGGGACTTCGCTCAGTCGAACAACTGCGGCTCGATTGTCGCCACGGGGGCGAGCTGCTCGATCAACGTCACCTTCACCCCATCAGGCGGGGGCGCAAGAGCCGGCTTGATCAGTATCGCCGACGACGGCCCTGGCAGCCCACAGACTGTCACCTTGAACGGGACGGGCGTCGCGGCGACTTTACACAAGCTCAGCACAGACATTTTTACGAATGCGACCAGCCAGCATGCGACCGAAGTCGAGCCGGACACGTTTTCCTTCGGCTCGACGCTGATCAGTGTCTTCCAGGCCGGCCGCTTCACTGATGGCGGCTCGTCCGAGATCGGCTTCGCAACCTCCACGGATGGCGGCACCACATGGACCAGCGGATTTCTTCCGGGCATTACTAAAATCCAGGACCCCGCAAATCCTTACGACCGCGCCACCGACCCCGCGGTGGCCTATGATTCTGCGCACGGCGTGTGGTTGATAGCGACGCTGCCTTTGCTCTCCTCCGTCTCAGGCGTGACTGGTCCTGCGGTGCTGGTCAGCCGCTCGATCGATGGCGTCAATTGGGATAACCCCATCACGGTCGCGATCGGGGGCGACCTTGACAAGCCCTGGATAACCTGTGACAACTGGCCGACGAGCCCCTTTTACGGGAATTGCTACTTCGAGTGGGATGATTTCGGCTCCGGCGATCTCATTGGGATGAGCACCTCGAGGGACGGTGGCCTCACGTGGGGGCCGGGCCTCGCGACTGCCGATCGAGCCGCCGGCATTGGCGGGCAGCCGGTCGTTCAGCCGAACGGAACCGTGGTGGTGCCGATCGCAGACGGCTTCGAGGCCTCCATCTTAGTTTTCACGTCCATGAACGGCGGCGCGAGTTGGAGTGGCACGAAGACGGTCTCTCCGATCGTCGATCACGCCGAAGCCGGCGACCTGCGGAGCGGTCCGCTGCCCTCGGCCGAAGTGGACGCGGCCGGCAAGGTCTACGTCGTCTGGCAGGATTGCCGCTTCCGCAGCAGTTGCGCCTCAAACGACATCGTGATGACCACCTCGACCGATGGCGTCACGTGGACGCCCCCGGCTCGCATCCCGATCGATCAGCCCGCAAGCGGTGTGGACCACTTCATCCCCGGCATCGCGGTGGACCCGGCGACTTCCGGCAGCGCGGCTCATCTGGGCATCACTTATTATTTCTACCCGCAATCGAACTGCACCACGTCCACTTGCCAGCTCGATGTGGGCTTCATTTCCTCGCAGGACGGCGGCACGACCTGGAGCGCGCCCGGTCAACTGGCCGGCCCCATGCCCCTGAGTTCATTGCCTTCGACCGATCAAGGACGGATGGTCGGCGACTACATCTCGACCTCTTATGTGAACGGTTTGGCACACAGCTCGTTTGCGGTGGCTTATCCGGAGATCGGCACCATCTTCGATGAAGCGATCTATACGACGGCGAACGGGTTGAGCGCGCCGACGATCGGCGAGGTATTCTTGCACGCCGTCGAAACTCCGGTTCCGAACCCCGCCTCGGATCACTCGCCGCGCCAGATGCCCGCGAGGGTTCGGTAACGCCTCCTCGGTTCTGTGGCGACGATGTCTCGCCAAGTCGATGCGTCGGCGCTCGCGTTCAGCAGTTCAGGAGCGGTCGCTGTGAAAGCCTTTCGGTACGCCGTAGTGGACGATTTTGGAACTCTACCCTTAAGCGAACTCGCCACCTTCTCAACCGGAATCCCCTCAATGCGCGTTTTGTCTCAAAACGGCCCGTGATGACTTTCAGCACAGGCTGGTTTCACGAAAACACTGCCGCGCGGGCACGAACCGCGCTGTTTGTGTCGAATAGAAAGGAGACTGTTGAAAAAGTCGGTAGAACGTGAGCCGATTTCCCTTTGCGTTCTGATTCTTATGTGCTAATATGCACGCAGATGACGGCGCGCCGCTCTAACCCCCAGCTTCGGAAGGCCCGACAGCATTTCCAGGCCTTAGCCCGGCTCTTGCCCATGCTGGCGGGGTCGTTGGTGGGGCAGTACGTGACCTGTGGGAAGCCCCGCTGCCGCTGCACCCGGGGGCAGAAACACGGCCCCCTTTACTACCTCTATTGGAAGGAGCAAGGCCGAAGCCGCTCGTTGTACGTGCCCCGGGAGAAGGTGAGCGAACTGCGCCGGCAGATTCAAAACTACCGCCGTTTCCAGACCGAGTTGAGGAGCTTGTTGCGGCGTCAGCTCCGGGATTGGCAACGGACGGTTCGGGAGGAACGCCGCCGATGATGGGTCAACAACCCCGGAACGAATCCTTGTTCTACTAATTCCGGCTGGAGGACCAGATTCCGGAGAATCACCTGTTACGGCTGATCGATCGCTACGTGGATCTCAGCTTCGTGCGGGAACGTCTGAAGGGCTTTTACAGCCCGATGGGGCGACCCTCGATTGACCCCGAAGTGCTGCTGCGCTTGCTGGTGGTGGGCTATCTCTATGGGATCACCAGCGAGCGGCGGCTCATGGAAGAGGTCCGGATGCACCTGGCCTATCGCTGGTTCACGCGGCTGGGCTTTGAGCAGGAGATTCCCGACCACTCGACGTTCTCCAAGAACCGGAACGGGCGGTTTCGGCAATCCGGTGTATTTCGGGAAGTGTTCGAGGAAATCGTGCGACGCTGCCTGGCGGCAGGATTGGCGGAAGGCCAGAATTTGGCGGTGGATGGGACCATGGTGGGAGCCAACGCCAGCCGACAAAGCCGGGTCCCGCGCGAGCAGTTAAAGGAAGCAGCCCAGGTCTCACGGACGGTGCGGGAGTATTTGGCCGAGCTGGAGCAGGCCAACCCGGTAGCGGAGTCGGAGGAATTAGAAGAACCTCCTGGGGGCACCGCGGGTTCCGTCTCGACCACCGATCCGGATGCGGCTTGGACGGCGGCGAAGGGCGG
>QHZM01000047.1 GCA_003224665.1 Acidobacteriota bacterium | reverse complement strand
GCAATTTCCTCCGACGCCGGGACCTCGCCTGAGGCCGTTGCCTCCGGTGACGTCAGCTCCTCCACGAGGGCGCCGGTTTCCTCCTGGCCCAGGTTGCTCGCAGCCGGCGGGACCGTGGGGGCCGAACCAATAACTGGGAAAATTCGCAAGATTCCCTTCCGGTCGCGCACCAGTTTGAGAAAACCCTCATCCTGCGCCCGGTGGAGCAGGTCAAAGACTGCTCGGGAGGTGGCACCTCCGTCAATACTTTTTCCGGCCGGACGCAAGGCCTGGCGGATCTGCCGCAGATAGATGGGGCGGTTCGGAGCCTTCTCCTTTTGTGCGCCGACAAACCTTTTCAGAGTCTCCATCGCGTCCGCCCCGCTTGGCGCAGGCCCGGAAGCAGCCGGCGCGCGGATTTCCGGCGAATCCTCGCCGGAGGCGGGCCCTCCGAAGCCAAGGCTCAGGAGGGCGGGCTCAGGTGCTCCCTCGGCTTCGCGACTTGGCTCACCTTCGCTTCCCGCGGACTTGACGGTTGTCTCGCCGTTCGCGAGTTCTACGAGATAGCTGCGGTCGGTCCGGTGTAAACGCACCAGGCCTGCCCGCTCCATCTTCTGCATGAATTCAAGAAACGACCCGGCGCCGTAGTCCCGCTCGCTGAAAGTGGAGTCGAGCTGCAAGATCGTGCTCTTGAGGAGCCCGAGTTGAGGGGCCACTTCGCGTTCCGCCAGGACTTTGAGGGCTCTCTCGACGTTGGGCAAGGCGGTGGAAAGCGGGCGCGCTTCAAGACTGGCGCGTCCTGAGCCTGCGCCGCGACGCGGCGCGCGCGCACCCCGCGAGCCATTCCCTCCCGAACCGCTCTTGAGCAAGTTCTCGTAGGCGATGAATTCGGTGCAGTTCTGCTGCAGGATGTGGCTGGTGAAGGCCCGCCCGCCGACGACGAACACCCGCTTGCCGTATTGCTTCAGCTTTTCGACCAGCGCGATGAAATCGCTATCGCCTCCCACGATGGCGAACGCGTTGATATGGTCGCGCGTGAATGCCATTTCGAAGGCGTCGAGTGCCAGGTTGATGTCCGCGCCGTTCTTGTCCCCGCCGGGCGTGACATTGCGCTGCACCATCTGGACGGCGTGCTGCGCCATCTGGCGGCTATGGTCGCCGGCTCGGTGCCAGTCACCGTAGGCGACCTTGGTAACGACTTCCCCGCGCTCTTTCAGCGCTTCAAGAACGAGCGCAACGTCAAATTCTTTTCCCAGAGTATCCTTGACGCCGATCTGGACGTTGTCAAAGTCGATGAAGACGGCCAGTTTTAATCGCTCTTCGGCCATGGTTCCCTCTTTCCGGCGTACCGGCGGGCGCGCTCGCCGACCGCTCGCGCCAGCCTGAACTCCTCGCTGCTTCCATCATACCCCAGGACTCGGGTCGAGTCCCGCCCTTGCCGTTCGGATTCACAAAGGACCTGTCCACGCGCCGATCGAGAGCTAGGCGAGATACTTGAGGCTCAGATCAATCAGCTTCTGAGTCCCCTCGTAAGGGCCGCCCTGTCCTTCCCACTCCATGGAAAAGTAACCGCGGTAGCCGGCAGCCTTGGCAATCTCGAACGTTTTACCGACATCAACGACGACCAGCTTTCCGTTGTCCACTTCCGCGTCCTTCATGTGAGAGATGTTGTAGGCGTGCTTGAACATGGCCGTCAGGCCGTCGAAGTTGTACTTGGGATCGCCCGTCAGCATGGAGTTGCCGAAATCCGGCAAGGCGTGGAGATAGGGGTTGTTCACTTCCTCGATGACTTTTACGAGGAAGAAAGGGTCCTCGCTTACCCGGTCGTCGTTTTCGAGGTTGATGACTACTTCTTTCTCGCCGCCGTACTCCGCCACTTCTCGCAAACTGTCGGAAGTCAAGCGCGCGTCCGGAGCGGTTTTGGAGACGTTCACGATGTGGGTGCGGAGGCTTGGCGAGCCGAGCGCCGCGGCGATGTCCACCCATCTCTTGGCCGCACGGACCGCCTCTTTTCGCCTGCCGGCATCGGGATCGTAGAAGCTCCGAAGCTCGTCCACCGGGATGTTGATGACGTGCGCCCCGGCCTTTTCCACGGACTCGCGCAGCTCGTGAACGTAACCCATTTCAAGCGAGCGGAAGTGGGTGCTGAGCGGTTCGATGTTTCGCACATTGAAACGCTTGACGACCATGCCGGCGAACTCCTCGAGGTCCATGCCGGGCTGTTTTCGGTCGCGGCTCCTGGCACCCGGGCGTTCGATGAAAGCGCGGAATGGATAGGAAGCGACGGCCAGCCTGTCTCGCGGCTCGGTCGGGAAATCCAGATGAGGCCCGGAAGGCCGCGCGAAGAGAGTTGGATTTCCTACGGCTCGTGCCAGCGTCGCCGAAAGCGCGGCAGCTCGCTTGAAAAGGTCTCGCCGGGAAAACTTCTCCATTTTCTATTCTCCTCAAGAGGAACCAGCTTCGAATAGACCTGCCTTCGGGTCTCAGGTGAAGTGATAGAATCCGTTGGCCACAGGCAAAGGTCAAGAGAAAAGAGGCTGGCCCGGTTTCGGGCCGGAGGGAGACGGAGCGTCAAATGCCAGACACCATCCGCGTGGGTATTGCCGGAGCGCGGTTCGCCGCTCGATTCCACTGGGAGGGCTACCGGCGAGTTTACGGGGTGCCGGTGAAGGTCGTCGGCGTCACCTCAAAGTTCCCGGAGTCGCGCGAATTATTCGCGCGCGAGCGCGGCATTCAGGCCTTTCCCTCTCTCGAAGCGCTTTGCCAAGCTGTGGACGTCGTGGACATCTGCTCGCCCGGGTCCACGCATGAGCCTTTGGCGGTCGAGGCCCTGTGTCGCGGCAAGCACGTTGTCATTGAGAAGCCTTTTACGGGATATTACGGCCCCGGCAGTGAAGACTTCCGCGGCAACACTTTCCCCAAAGAGGTGATGCTCCGTGAGGCGCTCGCGAGTTGCGACCGAATTCTTGCCGCTGCCGAAAAAGCGAGGAAGCGGGTCTGTTACGCCGAAAACTGGGTTTACGCACCCGCCGTCGAAAAAGAAAGGGAAATCCTGGTCAAGACCGGAGGCCAGATCCTGTGGATCATCGGCGACGAGTCGCACAGCGGGTCGCACTCGCCCTACTATGGCATTTGGAGATTTTCCGGAGGCGGGGCGCTGGTCGGGAAAGGGTGCCATCCCTTGACGGCGGCGCTCCACCTCAAGCGCGCTGAAGGCGAAGCGAGAAACGGAAAACCCATCCGCCCAGCCACGGTCAGCGCGCGCACGCACGAAATCACGCGCCTCAAGAATTTTCGCGACGCCGGCGCCCTGCGCACGAGCTATGACGATATCGAAGACTATGGTCAGGTCCACGTCACTTTTGACGACGGGATGGTGGCGGATATCTTTTCTTCCGAACTGGTGATGGGCGGCGTCCACAACTGGCTGGAAGTTTTCGCCAATAATCACAGGACTCGCTGCAATCTAAACCCCGTCAACGCGCTTGAGACCTACAATCCCCGGGAAGAACTCCTAAAAGATGTCTATGTGACCGAGAAGATCGGAACCAAGCAGGGCTGGAGCAATCCAGCGCCCGACGAGGACTGGCAGCACGGTTATCCGCGCGAATTCCAGGACTTTATGGAAAGCATTGCCTATGCTCGAGAACCCATTTCCGGGGCGCAGCTTGCGCGTGATACGGTTGCTACGCTTTATAGCGCTTATCTTTCAGCGGAACGGCGCGGCGTTGAAATCGAAATTCCTCAATAACGCGATTGCCCCTTCGCGCGGTCGCACGGGTTTTCTCGATCCGGCTTGCAAGAAGAGGAAAGTTGCGCAGGTTCACCGCCCTTGAAGACGCACCACCCAGGTCTCGCCCGCCGCGAGGTTTTTCCGAAAGGTCGCTTTCCCGCCCGTCACTCCGAAAGGGACCGCGCCGTCATCCGCCAGGTTCCTGGCATCTTCCACCGGCCACGGCAGGCGGACGGAGATAGTCGCATCCGCTGTCGTGCCGGCGTGGTTGAAAGCGAAAAGGAATTCGACGCGATTGCCGACCAGGCGGCGCAGTTCAACTTCGGAAGTCCCGGGGCCTGAGACTTCGACTTCCGGCGAGACGCCTTGCGCGCGGGCCAGCGCCAGCAGCAATCGCGCAGTCGAGGCGTCATGTTGACGCTGGTAAGCAAGTGCCAGGAAGGAACCCACGAAGATCGCTTTCCCCTTCCCATAAGACTTTTCGACGATCGCCGGCTCACCGTTTTCGAACCTCGCAAGCACACGTCCGTTCGTGGCGGGTTCGAGTTCCTCCTCGAAAGCCTCGCCCGCGACCCGCTCGCTTGACTCGAGTTCCGGCAAGCCGGCGGATGGTTCAATCAGGATTTGAGCCTTTTCAACCGGGCGAATAAGTTTCTCCCTTGCGCCGAAGACCTGAGACAGCCCGAACCCGGGAATCGCGTCGGTGGCAAACCCGCGCTCGTCGTTCCAGGCCAGGCGCGCCTCGGCAATGGCGGTCCCGCCGTCTTCCACATAGCGCGTTACTCCCTCCGCAACCTCGCGAGAGAGCATCACCGGAAACGGCAGAAACAGGATTTTGTAGCGGGCGAGCCTGTGATGGATGACGTCCTCCGGGTGGACAAAGTCCACGGGGATCTGCTGTTCGAAGAAGGCCCGGTGGAGGCCGAGGAGCGAGTCCCTCATTGCGTTGCCCAGTTTGGAGAGGGAAGGCTGCGCTCCCCCGACCATGGCGGAGAGCCGGTTGAAAAGAATCGCGACCTGCGCTGGAGCCGGCTCGGCCGTCAGGAGCTCCGGACCGTGACGGCTGATGATCCGCGCCACGTTTCCCGCGCCGCGCGAACGGTCGGTCAGCGTCCCGTCCAGGTTGATCAGGCCGTAACCATTCGACTCGAAGCCTGCGTTCATCGGATACCAGGCGTAGACAGCGATCTCTCTCGCGCCGTGCGATAAGACCTTCCACATCCAGAATTCGACGTCGCGTGAAACGACCGGGTCGGCGATGCGCATCCCGGTTACGCCCTGCCCGGCCTGAAGTTCACCAACCCAGAAACCCTTTCGAAAGCTATTTCCGGACGAGCGAGTGAAGTCGAGCCCCGCTGCAATCTGCGGATAAGGCCACGGCCGGGTTGACTCGGAGTGTTTCGGGTAGAGCGATGTCCCGAAGAAGTCGGCGGCTGCGGCCATCTTCCAGTCGTCGGGCTCGCCGTACCCGTCCGTAGGAGAAGTGAACAAGGCTGGGACCGCCGCGTGGCTCGTAATGGGATGGGTGTGGTCGGCGCTGCGAACCGCTTCAACCCTCGTCCTGAGGTCGCCCGCGAGTTTGTCGTCAATAAAAGTTCGCCAGTCGAGGTAGTCCGTGTAAGAAAGAATTGTCGAAGCGCGTGGGGGCTCGACCTGCTCCCAGCGCTCGAACCTCCGGTACCAGGCGGCGTTCAGGGCGTCCAGCGTGCCGTACTTTCGCTTCA
>QHZM01000046.1 GCA_003224665.1 Acidobacteriota bacterium | reverse complement strand
GGGCAGCGGTTTCTTCCCTCCGTGAGCCATGGCGCCCGCCACACCCGAACTTGGTTGCCCAGGGGCAGTGGGGGAATACCGCCCAACATCACGAACCGGGCCCCGCGCCCTCGGAAGCGAGCGCATCAACCCCTGTGCGTAGGGATGCAATGGGTCGCTAAAAATTTGAGCGGCGCTCCCCTCTTCGATAATTCGGCCTGCGTACATGACCATGACGCGGTCGGCAAGCCCCATGAGCGCCGCCGGGTTGTGAGTAATGATCAAAAAAGCGATTCGGAGCGAATCTTTGAGCTCGCGGAGTAGTGCGAGGATTTCCGCTTGGAGAGTCGCGTCAAGAGCGGTCGTCGGCTCATCGGCAATCACCAAGGCCGGTCGGCAGGCGATCGCTTGCGCAATCACCACGCGTTGGCGTTGCCCGCCGCTCAATTGGTACGGGTAGGCGGTAGAGATGCGGCGCGGCTCGGGCAGGCGGACGAGATCGAGCAGCTTCATCGCTTCCTGGCTGCAACGCCGGCGGTCCCAGGGGCGGTGGGCACGAAGCACTTCAGCAATCTGCTCGCCTACACAGAGTACGGGGTTCAACGCCAGGGCTGGTTCCTGAAAAACCATGGAAATTTCGGCCCCCCGGATCTGTTGCAAACTTGTCTCGTCAAGTCGAAGCAGATCCTGGCCGCGGAATAGGACCGAACCACGTGTGATGCGGCCCGAGGCGGAAAACAGACGCAGCAGAGCAAGCCCGACAGTCGTTTTACCACAACCCGATTCGCCGAGCATTCCGACCACTTCGCCAGGCAAAATTTCGAAGCTGGCGTCCACGACCGCAGCAAAATCCCGGCCCTCCCCTGTTCGATAACAGACGGTGAGGTCTCTCGCTTTAAGCAGCACTTCGCCTTCCGCGGGCATAGGCCGATTCTAACCGCTCGGTCGCCAAGACAGTGAACGAAAAGTTTCGAGGGAGGGAGTTTTGGAACTCGCAGGCTCCTCATGCGCCAATCCCGACGTGTCCAGGCTTGGTTTTGGGCTCGAAGTGGCGGAAAGGAGAATCTTCCATCCAGCACCAAAAGTGAGTAGCGGAAGCGGTCGTGTCGCTGGATTCTTCGCCGGGGGAAAACTATCAGTACGCCCAGAAAACGGTATATCCTGACGTTCGTTGAAATTTGCCGTACCGATGCGCAAAGCGGGTCATCGTAACGAGCCCAATAGCGGTGGCCTTTCTGGGCTCGGGCGAAAACCTCAGCGGCGACTAGCCGCTCTATACGTCGCAATGCCTCGACCACATCCTGGTGCTCAACGAATCTTCCCTCCGTCGCATTCTGAAGTCCTATTTCCAGTATTACTTACCTTCGCGGACTCATCTGGCATTGGCTAAGGATGCTCCGGAACCACGGGCGATTCAATCGCCAGTAGTGGGTACCGTGGTGGAGATTCCGGAGGTTGGCGGACTTCACCATCGTTACGAGCGACGAGCGGCTTGAAGCCTTCCGCCGGTATGGCATTCCCTAGGTTCCTTCTGAGATTGGCCATTCAAGAGGAGCATAGGGACGATTGCGCATGGATGCCACTGGCAGTCGGCTCAAACATGAAATCGTCCGCCAATGTCCGGGGGACGGTTGTTAAAGTAGCCGAACAAGGAGCATGTAAGGCGCATTGTCGACTGTTTTCGTGCCCCGATCGAATTATTGGCAAGGACAGCGGGACGATATTACGCTTGCTGAACTCCACAGGGTTCTCCAGGCGGTCATGGGATGGACCGACGCCCACCTTCACCGGTTCGTCATGGGGAACCAATACTACGGCGTACCTGACGAGGAAGAAGAAATCGGGTTCAGCAAAACCGAGGACGAGAACAAGTACAAGCTCGGCGATCTCGTCCTTCGTGAAAACTTACAGGTCGCGAATGAGTATGACTTCGGTGACAACTGGGAACATGTGCCGCTCGTAGAGAGGATTCTTCCACCGCAGCAAGACATGCGTTCCCCCGTGTGCCTTGCCGGGGCCCGTGCCTGTCCCCCCGAAGACGTCGGAGGAATCGGGGGCTTCGAAGATTTTCTGAAAGCCATCGGGGATCCCCATCATCCGGAACTCAAGGAATTTCTGGAATGGATTGGAGGCGAGTTCGACCCCGAAGCGTTCGATGTCGATGAAGTCAACGAAATACTGCGCGAGATGACGTAGTTGACCATCCCGGGCCGCGGAGTTAGATGGCCCCTGCCCAGGTAACCAGGTAGGGAATAGTGGGCTCAGAGGATGCAAGGCCCGCAGGGCACCTGTGCTCTGGCACGTATAGTCGCTCCTCCTTGTGGTACCTGGGCTTTCGTTTTCCTGTGCCGAAAACCCAAGGGTTCTGTGAACAGTGGGGGAGATTAGGCGCACGCGGCGGAGGGCAGCGGGTAACAGAGGGGAGTCGGGAGGTAGTAACCGCTCGCTTGTGCCGCCATCCACTGGTCAGGAAGCAACGGGGCAAGTCGGTCTTGGAGCCGGGAACGGAAGAACGTAGATAGAAAGAAAGAAGGTTAGGGCGGATATGGAAACTCAGAACCGTATATTTCACTTGCTGACTCGATCGGACACATCACCTATTAGAGAAGGTGTCCCAGGGATCGTTGGAGGTTGGGCGACGGCCGCAGCCATTCTACGCCACCTGCTCTTGAAGGACGCTCTGGTTTGTTTCGAGAGCCGCTTTCAGCATCCGCAGGTCTCGATACCCCATGATCTTCCGAAAGCTCTGCTCGGTCATCAGCAGCGCCGCGGCGGCCCAGCGCAGGACCATCTTCCCATCCCGCCAGCGGCAGACGCGGCGCGTCCGGAGGCGCACGCCGCTGTGCGGACTTTCAATGATGTTAGTTGAGACCAGGCAACGCGCCCGGGTGGGGGATAAGCCCAAACGATTGATGGTGAACACCTCCGCCAAGCCCTCTCGCAGACTCGCCGCGGCGCTAGGATATTCCCGCTCCAGCCATTCCGCCTGCTTCTCGACCCGTGCTATCCCTTCCCGGGCGGTGAGTTGAAAGGCGGATCGCATCGGCGCCTTCACGTCGTCCTTCAGGGGGTCCGGCAGGTAGCCCATCACGTTCTCGATCTTATTGTGCCGGCAGCGCTCGACGGGATTTTGATTTCCGAACACGGCGTCAATCGCGGCTCCGAACGCCTTCGAGCCATCGATGACAAATAAGCGCCGCCGATCAGCCTTGACCCTGCGGCGCACCAGGTCTTCCATCAGCCCTCGGGCTACCCCCTGCTTCTCGCTGGCGCCTTCGGCTAGTCCCAGGACATGCTTGCGCCCTTCCGTGTCCGCGCCCACCGCCACCAGCACGTGATGCTCGCCTAAGATCACTCCATCGAGATAAATGATCAGCAGGTCCACGTCGTCAAAACGTCGCTCGCACAGCCGCCGCAGCTCTTCCTCACTCGCCTCCATCGCTTCCCGGCTCACGCTGGACCGCGACACCCCGGCCGTCTCCGCCATCTCCGGAATCACTTGGCCGTACTGCCGCGTGGAAACTCCCCGCAGCAGAATCTCCAACATCCAATTCCCCAACTCCCCGTCCTGGCGCATCGCTTCGTAGGCCGGGATCGGAACTTCCCCCTCCTCCCCCTGCCCCTTCTTCCACAGCCGCGGCCGCTCCACGCGCAGCTTCCGCTCTCTCAGACAAATGGTCCCTCGCTCCCGACCATGCCAGCCCACCGACCCACCCCTCTTCCCGGGATGCGGTGGCCCCGCGATCCCTTCCGCTGACAGGCTCAGCGCCGCCTCAATCGTCGCCCGCCCCAGGACATCGATCAGCTCATCCACGGCGACCTGCGACTGCTCAATCAGCTCGACCATCGGCAGCAACGCCTGCCTGTTCTTAGTCAGAAAGGTCCCTAGCCCCCCCTTAGTAGCCCAGCGTCGACATTTCCCAAAACATTTTGACAAACTGGGCAGACAGTCTCCAACCCGGGGCTCCGGCATCCACGGCCGCGACCCGTTGGCAGGGTTCACTGGTCTGGTAGTGGACACCTCCGAAGTTGCTCCTGAAATGCAAACACATCGCGGCTCAGGACGGTATCTCAGTTGGCCGTCGCGAGGGATTTTAAGGCAGAACAGCGCCGGCAGGTCCGATACGGATCGGACCATCGGACTCCAGCTATCGGAGATGCTGGCGGGGCGGTACGGAGGCGCATCACTGAGCCGGGCCGGGGCCTACTGCGCTCCAGGTGTGGCCGCTGAAGGTGTCGAAAATCTCGGCCAGGAACACGACGCCTATGCAAGGCATGGCGGAGTCGGGCGAGCTAATCATCGCTACCGGTCGGACCTCGGCGCGCTGGCCCACTCGAGTCAGCATTCCCGCCGCCGAAAAATCCAGGAACATGCCCTGGCCGGGACTCAGCGTCATGGTATTAGGGTTGGGGGGCTTCTGCACGCCGCTCATATCCTCAAAACCCATCGTTACCATGCAGGCGCCAGCGGCCACTGGGGTTGTCTGTGGGCCTGGGCCGACCGCCACAGCCGTGAACCGCAGTACTTGCCCAAGCGCCACGCCCATCAGTGGAAACGTGGGCATGCAGCCGGGCATGTTGGGATTGGGGGGATGAGCGAAGACCTGGCTGAAGCCCGTGGCTTGGTCAAACACTTCGGCGAAGAACATGCAGTCGGTGTTGGCTGGGGCTCCGCTAGGCAACATGGCCGTAACGTCAGCCGTCGGGCGCAATTCGAGCCGCTGGCCCAGGCGGGTTAAGACCAGGTTGGCGGGGAAGTCGAGGAAATCGGACTGGCCGGGCATCAGGTCCACGGTCTTGTTGGGATTCGGAGGCTGCTGGTTCCCGGAGACATCAACAAAGCGAAGCATCGCGTCGCAGCCGGCGCCGCCCTCTGGGGCCACCGCAATCACCCGCAAAGTCTGGCCCAGCCCTTCCCCGATGATTGGAAACCCATTTGCGATGATACCCCCGTACAGGTTTCCGGCGGCGCACGCTGGCCAAAAGCAGAACAACAGCAAGACGAGTCATTCTCACGGAAATTACCTCCGCGGCAGACCGCTCAGCGTGGTTCTGCCGCAATAGAACTCAAGCACGGGTTCTCCGAAGGGATAAGGGGAACATATTCCATGGATGCCACTCTTGTCAAACCGCTAACTGCGCGATCCTTGCGGCTGGCCGCCCGGGTTTACCTATCGTCCAGCCTTCAAGCCGGAATTTCCGATTTCAACTTTATCTCTACGCGAAAACCATGCGCCTGCCGCCCTCGCGTGTCAAGCTCGGATCACCTAGTGCCTGGTTGCAAAAGAAGGGGTTATTTCGGAGGGTCGGAAGGGCGGGGTTTCAACCCCGCCGCCAAGTGCGCAACCCCCTCGCCCCTAACCCTCTCCCCCTTCCAAAAGCGGGAGAGGGCGTCCGAGGGACGGGTGAGGGGGCTGTTTCGGCGTGACTAAAGTCCCGCCCTTCCGCCCCCGGTATAACGCGAACTTGCGCAACCAAGCACTAACTCGGATCACCGCGGCCGCAGTTAGGCGGCAAGTGCGGCTCGTTTGGCAGTTTCGCTGACTTGTTTGGTCTGTTTCTCGCCCCCAACCTGCCGCGCAGCTGACACCTGTCCCCCTGGATCACTTCCCTGCGCTGGATTTCCCTCTCTCCCGGTTCGCTACCCGTCCGGCTGCGGCAGCGCCGCCGCAACAACCGGCTTACTGTGGGCTTGCCAATGAAGCCTCCCGCGTCTGGGACTGGAATGTACCGATCCTAGGTGCATTTCGGACCTCAGCCAATTTCACGATCACCGATGTAGTTTTGACGGCGGATACCCGGCATACGAAAGATCGAAATGGAGATCATCGCCGTGTCATACCCAGCACACTCAGGAAAAAGCTCGAGAGGACAATTTGAATCCCCAGCGTCATCGCCGCGGCCGCCGGAATGACCAGGCGCATGGTAACAGCGAAATCCAGCGGCCCAAAACCTCGCGCACGCCAGGTCTCCAGTGCGTAGAGGGACCCAGCGAGCCCTCCGAGGGTGAAAAGGCCTCCGATGATGAGTCCGACCTCGAGAGTGATGATGCGAAACAGTCTGTCCAACCTGGCATCTAGCGGCAGCAATCCTTCGGTGATTGCGAAAACTTTGCTGAATACGGCAAAAGTAATGGACTGGAAACCGATAAGGACTGCGACCGCCGCGTACAACATGGTGTGGACATCGAAGCGTACCCTGCCGATCGTTCCGGGGCCGGGTAAGAGCCACAGTA
>QHZM01000045.1 GCA_003224665.1 Acidobacteriota bacterium | reverse complement strand
CGAAGAAGGGTGAAATGGAAGCCGTCGGCTGCTGCGCCCGCATCGTCAACGTCACGCGGAAATACCGCGACGGACGCATGGACATCCTGACGGTGGGGACTCGGCGTTTCGAGGTCGTCCTCACGAATGACGAAAAGCCCTACCTGCGGGGCGAAGTGGAATTTTTCGAAGACGAGACGGGCGCCGCGGTCGCCGAGGAGGCCGACGCGCAACGGGCCATCGACCTTTTCCGTAGCGCGATGCAGAAATTTCACAGGGCCGCCGATATGCCCATTCAACTTCCCCGGCCCTATCGTTACCTTTCCTTTCGCATCGCCGCTCCTTTGCCGCTCGAACTGGGCTTCAAGCAGCGGCTGCTCTCCATCCGCAATGAGACAGAGCGGCTCCGCCAAGTGGTCCGAGTCATCGAACAGTTGATCGCTCAATTAGAACTCGTTGAGAAAGCCAAGGCAAAAGCCGGCGGAAACGGCAACGTCCTGCGCGAAAGTCGCTAGTCCCTCCCACCGGAAAAATTCCGTGGGACGGGGGACGACCTTCACGGGCGACGAATTCCACAAGTTCCCCATCAATTTTCACGCAGGAATCCACGACGCCTGAGAATCGTTCTTTGAGTTCAGCGGCGGAGTCGCCTATAATGAACCGGATAGTTTGGGGGAAAAATGGAAAGACCAAGGACGCTTGGTGAACTGAAGAAAGCGAATTACCGCAGCGTGAGCGTGAAGGACGAGATGCGCTCGAATCTCATCCGGATGGTCTCCTCGGGCGAAAATATTTTCCCAGGCATCATCGGCTTCGAGGACTCGGTCATCCCGCAAATCTCGAATGCCATCCTCTCGCGCCATCATTTCATCCTGCTCGGCCTGCGCGGCCAGGCCAAAAGCCGGATTCTTCGCTCTCTGGTCTCCTTACTGGATGAGGTAATCCCGTTCGTCGCCGGTTGCGAGATCAACGACGACCCGCTGAGACCCATCTGCCGCCATTGCCACGAGCTGATTCAGAAGTGCGGCGATGCTACGCCGATTGACTACCTCGGGCGGGAGTCACGCTTTGTCGAAAAACTCGCCACGCCGGACGTCACCATTGCCGACATCATCGGGGACCTCGACCCGATCAAGGCGGCGCGCGGCGGCCATGCGCTCTCGAGCGAACTGACGATTCACTACGGGCTGCTCCCTCGCGCCAACCGCGGCATCTTCGCGATCAATGAGCTCCCTGACCTTGCGGGCAAAATTCAGGTGGGGCTCTTCAACATCATGCAGGAGGGCGATGTCCAGATCAAAGGCTATCCCGTCCGCCTTCCACTCGACGTCGAGCTTGTTTTCACGGCGAACCCGGAAGACTACACGGCGCGCGGCAAGATCATTACGCCGCTCAAAGACCGCATCGGCTCGGAGGTCCGCACTCATTACCCCGCCACCCTGGAGCACGCCATGGCCATCACGGCCCAGGAGGCCTGGACCGGGCGCGACGGGAGCGGGAACCTGATCATCCCCGCCTTCGTGCGCGAGGTGATTGAGAGCATCGCCTTCGAGGCCCGCCAGGAAAAGAAGGTGGACAAGCGCAGCGGCGTCAGCCAGCGCGTGCCCATCACCTGCCTGGAGAACGTCGTGTCCAACGCCGAACGGCGCGCCCTCAAGAACCGCGAGCAGAAGATCGTTCCTCGTCCCTCCGATATCTATTCGGCCTTGCCTTCCCTCACCGGGAAATTCGAGCTCGAATACGAGGGAGAAATGCGAGGAGCGGAAAACGTCGCCCGGGACATCATTCGGCAGGCGAGCGCAAGAACCTTCAAGAAATACTTCGACAACGTCCCTCTTCACCCGATCGTTCAGTGGTTCGAGCTGGGTGGGGCCCTGAAGTATCCCGCCGACGCCTCCACCGAGCATCTTTACGCTCAGTTCAAAAAGATCCAGGGGCTCCTTGAAAAGACCCAGTCGCTGGGCATGAAAGCGAAGGACGAACCGGCCCTGCTCGTCTCAGGAGCGGAATTTATCCTCGAAGGACTTTATGCCCTGAAGAAGATCAGCCGGAACGAAGAACTCGGTTTCCATGCCGAGCACGCCAAGGCCGCCCGCTCGGAAAGCACGACGGAAGAGCCCACTCCGCTGGGTCCGCGCCGGCGGCCTTTGAATTAAAGCATGGAGTCGCGCCGCGGGCGGTCGGCGCGCGCAGGAAAGCGTGGGAAGTTTGTACGCTCGAATACCAGAGCTGATCCCCTGGAGTTTGTCTCGATTCGCGCCTGGGGATAACGCAAGGACGAACAATGTCCCCGCGCGGGCTGATTACGGTCAGGCATGAAGTTTGTCAAATACTCTAAATATGTAGCCGACCCACTCGAAGGCCTGAGCGCCGAGGACTTGCTCCAGCTCCTCCAGAACTTTCTCCTCGACAGCGGCTTCTACAACCAGTACTACAACTTTTACGAGATGGACCCCGAGCGAACGCTCGAACAACTCCACCAAGCGCTTCTCGAGGCGATGCGCGAGCAGGGCATGATCCCGGAGGAATTGCTCCAGGAACTGCTGAAGAACGCCGAAAACTACCAGGACTCAGAACTCCGCAACCTGATCGACAAACTGCTCGAAAGACTCGCGGAAGAAGGCTACATTACCATCCAGCGGCCGAATCCGCAGCAGGGACAACTGGCGGAACCCCGGCCGGGCGCGATGCACGGGGATGAGGGCCGGGCAAAATTCGAGATTACGGACAAGGCGCTCGATTTCCTCGGCTTCAAGACTCTCAAAGATTTGCTCGCCTCGCTCGGAAAGTCGAGCTTTGGCCGTCACGACACGCGAGAACTCGCCACCGGAATCGAATCGCACGGAGCCAGCCGGCGTTACGAGTTCGGCGACACGCTCAACCTGGACGTCAACGCCACGCTGCTTTCAGCCGTCCAGCGTCACGGCCTCAAAGTGCCGCTCGAACTCGACTACGCGGACCTCCAGGTCCGGCAGTGCGAGTACCAAAGCTCCTGCGCCACCGTGTTGATGCTCGATTGCAGCCACAGCATGATCCTTTATGGCGAGGACCGCTTCACACCGGCCAAAAAAGTCGCGCTCGCCCTCACCCACCTGATCCGGACGCAGTATCCCGGCGATTCGCTGCACCTCGTTCTGTTCCACGATTCCGCCGAGGAGATCCCGCTTCCGGAACTCGCTCGGGCCCGGGTCGGGCCCTACTACACGAATACGCGCGAGGGGCTGCGGCTGGCCCAGCGGATCCTCTCCCGGCAGAGAAAAGACATGCGCCAGGTCATCATGATCACGGACGGTAAACCTTCAGCCCTCACGCTCGATGACGGCCGGATCTATAAGAACGCTTTCGGGCTCGATCCGCTCGTGGTTTCTGAAACCCTCCACGAAGTCGCGCGCTGCCGTCGCAACGGGATTTTGATCAACACCTTCATGCTCGCCTCGGACTACGGCCTCGTGAACTTCGTCCAAAAAGTGACGGAGCTCTGCCGCGGCAAAGCCTATTTCACCACGCCCTACACTCTCGGGCAATACCTGCTGATGGACTACATGCAAAAGAAAGTCCGGCACATCCACTAGCCCTCCTCCGCGGCATACAGGTCCACCAGCGCGCTCATTCCAGCCGATAAGATCCTGAAGTATGGCATTGCCCATTACAGGGATTGACCGTGCGCCGCCGTCGCGGAGCCAAAGAGCATGCGTCTAGGGTTAACGGCCCCGAACAGCCGCTTCCACCCAACCCATTGCATTTTGGCAATAGAATGATTTTCGATAGAATGCGTCGGCCTGTGGGAACTGGACCCAACGGCCGAATAGTTTTTTCTTTCAAGCGTGGCCTCGATGGTCTCTGAGCGACTCGTGGTTGTTGGCGGAGTAGCCGCCGGCTTGAGCGCGGCAAGCCGGGCGCGTCGCGTCAATCCTCATCTCGAAATCCTCGTTTACGAGAAGGGTCCCGACATCTCCTACTCCGCCTGCGGTCTGCCGCACTACGTGGCCGGCCTCGTAAGCGAAGCGGACTCGCTGCGCGTTTACTCAGCTGAGTTTTTCCGCACCCGCCGGAATATTCAGGTTTTTACGAACCACGAAGTCACGGAATTGTCGGTCGCTCGAAGGTTGATCAAGGCGGTCCCCACCGGAGGCGG
Organism: Acidobacteriota bacterium; assembly: GCA_003224665.1. Classification (GTDB taxonomy): domain Bacteria; phylum Acidobacteriota; class Terriglobia; order UBA7540; family UBA7540; genus QHZM01. The sequence continues at coordinate 1,988 of QHZM01000045.1, read as the reverse complement.
CGAAACGAAGGACATCCACTATGACCGGCTCGTCTTGGCGACAGGGGCTGAGCCGTCACGCCCTCGGATCCCGGGTCTCGACCTCAAAGGGGTCTTTCACGTCAACGACCTCGAGTCCACGGTCTCTCTAAAGGGCTACCTCGATTCCGAACGACCGCGGACCATGGCGATCATAGGCGGCGGTTATATCGGCCTCGAGATGGCCGATGCTCTCAAAGGCTTGGGCCCCGACGTCATCCTGCTCGAGCGGTCGGCGGGATTGTTCGAAGCGGTTGACGAAGACATCGCCGCTCTCATCGAAAAAGAACTCGTCAGCCACGGCGTCCGGGTCGTAAAGGGGTCGCCGGTCAAAGCGCTGCTCGGCGACCCCCAGGGACGGGTGCGGAAACTGGCGTGGGAGAACGGCGAAGCCGAGACGGACTGCGTTATCCTGGCCACGGGAGTTCGCCCGCGCGTCGGCCTCGCCGAACAAGCGGAGATCCAAATCGGAGAGACTGGCGCCGTTGCCGTCAACGAATACATGGAATCGAGTCAAGCAGGTGTTTTCGCGGCCGGTGACTGCGCGGAGGCTATTCACCTGGTTAGCGGCCGGCCGGCTTACTTTCCGCTCGGGACCACGGCCAACAAGCAGGGACGTGTCGCGGGAGAGAACGCCGCGGGCAGGCGCGTTCGCTTTGCGGGTATTGTGGGGACTGCGGTTTGCAAGGTGTTTACTCTCGAAGTCGCCAGGACAGGCTTGAACCTTACTGAAGCGAAAACGGCCGGCTTCAAGGCGTGTGCCGCCACGGTCCACGCCCCGGCGCGCGCCCGCTACCTGGGCGGAAAAGAGATCGTCGTCAAGTTGATAGCCGACCGCGACTCGGGACGCTTGCTCGGCGCGCAAATGGCGGGAACGGAAGGCGTCTCGAAACGCATCGACGTTTTCGCCACGGCCCTTCATGCCCGAATGTCCGTCGAACAGGTGGCCGAGCTGGACCTGAGCTACGCGCCACCCTTTTCGACGGTGTGGGACCCGGTCCTTATCGCCGCGCAGGAAATGCGCCGGGAACTTCGGCGCTGAATTTCTTGAATTCTGAGGCGCCGCCATGTTTGATAAAATATTGCTGAATCTCTTCGGAGGAAAGTCCATGCCCACGCTGACCACCGGCAAAACCGCCCCGCCCATTGAGCTCACCAACACCGAGGGCAAGTCCTACTCATTAAAGTCTGCGCTCGCGCAGGGCCCTGTTCTTACCGCATTCTTCAAAGTCTCCTGCCCCACCTGCCAGTTCACTCTCCCGTTCCTTGAAAGGCTCCACCAGCAATTCCGCGGCAAGAACGTCCAGGTTTGGGGCGTCTCTCAGGACAGCGAGCGGGACACTCAACAATTCGCGCGAGAGTACGGGGTGACGTTTCCTATTCTGATTGATAAGGACCACTACGCGACGTCCCGGGGGTACGGCCTCGAATACGTCCCCACGGTCTTCCTGATCGGCCAGGACGGCCGCATAGAAATTTCCGGCGAAGGTTTCTGCAAGGCCGACCTTCTTGGAATTCAAGCCTCGCTTTCGAGGACCCTTTCGGCCGCACCGGGAGAACTTTTCAAGAGCGGCGAAAAAATTCCAGAATACAAGCCCGGCTGAGGGTCCAAAAGTTAGGCTTCGTCGAAGCCTTTTGGGCTGGTCGTCAGGTCTAGATCAGGCAAAAAATAGCCGCCCGACCCCGATCTCCCCGTCCGTTTAGATCCACTTCAGAGCAGGTCCGACTCTTGCTCCAAGCGGCGCTTTTTGTGCTTTGGGGGCTTGCGTTCGCGGGTTTCGTGCACTCGGCCAGGCGGCGGTGAGCCGACGCGCAGGCGGGCCTGTCGCTTTACTTCTTTCGAGGCGCGAAACGGTTTCGGCTTTCGGCTGCGAGCCATCTGCCTCAGCCGGAGGATGAATTTGGCGGAAGTGTGTCGGAATCGAACCGACCGGTCCACCAGAGGCAGACCCACAGGATTTGAAGTCCCG
>QHZM01000044.1 GCA_003224665.1 Acidobacteriota bacterium | reverse complement strand
GGGTTCCTACAACGCCGACCGGCCCGACCAGGTGGGAAGACCAGTGTTTTCTACCGCGCGAACGGTCCGTGAAGACTACTTCGGCCAGGGGGCGGGAAACACAGCGTTCTTCTACCTGCCAGTCGGCGTGCCGGGAGGGACTGGGCCGAACCAGGGGCGACTGGGGACTCTGGGGAGGAACACATTCCGCGGGCCCGGCTTCCACAATCTGGATGTTGCCCTGATTAAGGACAGTGCGTTCGGCCGGAGGGGGGCGGGAGAGGCGCGGACGCTCCAGTTCCGCGCCGAGTTCTTCAACGTCCTCAACCTGGTCAATTTCGGCCTGCCGACCAATATCGTTCGCGGAACGGGCTTCGGCTTGATCAGCCGCACCGCCGGCCCATCGCGCCAGTTGCAGTTCTCGCTGAAGCTGATTTATTAATGCTGCCTTCCGGTGCGGCAGGAGTTCTCTCTCGTGGACCGACTATCAGGAGCTTGTCTTCGAGCCTTCGTCGCCTTTCCTCTCTGCCTCCTGGGTCTGTCGGGTCCACCGGGGCGCGAGCAGCCCGCAGGCAGCGCTGCCGCGGCCTGGGGGCAATTGCGCGTCGAAATCGTCGAACTCGGGCAGGACGCGGCTCGGCACCCTGTCACCGCGCGATGTTACCTGACCGACCCCGCGGACCAGTTTTGGTCGCCTCCCGGCGCGATTAATTACGTCAAGCCTCCGGAGCGGCACTTCATTTCTCAGGGAAGCTTCGAAATATCCCTGCCGCCTCGCAAATACGTACTCGCTGTCGAGCGCGGTCCGGAATATCGCTCGGCCAGAGAAGAGGTCGAAATCGGGTCAGGCGAAGCGCGCCGGATCGAGATCGTGCTCAAGCGCTGGACCAGCATGAACAGGCGCGGATGGTATTCGGGCGATCTTCATAACCATCGCGACTGGCATGAAATGCCCGAGCTTCTGCTTGCGGAAGACTTGAACGTGGCTCCAACGCTCACTCAATGGGTTTGGGAAGACCGCCTGATTGAGAAGGCCCCGGAAGAAGAACTTGCGAAGGGCCTGGTGCGGTCGGTTGATGCGACTCACGGCTATTCGGTCTTCGACACAGAAATTGAGCGGCTCCGCGAAGGCCCGGGGGCGGTTGGCCTCGTAGGCCTGAGAGCGCCCGTCCGCTTCCACGGCTACCTGCTCAGTCCCGCGGACTCGGTGTTTGCGGAAGCGGCGCGCAGGCAAGGCGGGTTTGTGGACGCCGAGAAGATCACTTGGCGCGATTCGGCGGCCCTCGTGGCGCTCGGCGAGGTGGACTTCGCCGGTATCGTCCACAACCATTTCAATCGCCACGGCGTTGAGACCGAGACTGACCCGTGGGGGATGATTCCCAAGGAGAGACCCGAGTACTCGACACCCCAGGGCATGCCCCTCTGGGCGATGGACGTTTATTACAAGTTCCTGAATTGCGGCTTCAAACTGCCCGTCTCAGCGGGAAGCGCCTCCGGCGTTAAGCCGAGCCCGCTCGGGTTTAATCGGGTTTACGTCCATCTGCGGGAAAAGTTCGGCTACGAAGCCTGGTTCCGAGCTCTCAAGGCCGGCAGGAGTTTCGCGACAAACGGTCCGATGCTCTTTCTGAAAGTGAATGGGCACGAGCCGGGCGAGACGATTACGGTAACGCCGCCGGCGGCCGGACAGAAGCGGGTCCGGCTGGAGGTTGAGGCCGAAGCAAGCTCTGCGGGGGAACTCGACCGGTTGGAGATCGTCTGGAAAGGCGAGGTCGTAAAGACCGCGACGGCCGATGGCCACGCTCCGGTCTTGAAAGCAAGGTTTGCGCTTGACGCAGAAAATTCGGGCTGGATCGCTGCCCGCGCGTTCGAGAAGCCTTCAGGACCCGTCCGCTTCGCGCATACTAGCCCCATCTATGTGAAAATCGGCCAGGACCCGGGCGTCGTGCGGGAGGACACGGAATTCTTCCTGGATTGGATGGACCGGGAAATCGGTTTTTATGAAAAGCTTTCGGGTTTCCGCGAAGAAGGCGAACGCCAGGCAATGCTTGCCATGTTCCGGCGAGCGCGGTCGGTCTATGCCCGGCTCGCGGCTAGCGGGAGCTCAGGGCATGGGAAAATCGCTCGCCGCCGGGTTAAATAGTCCTTAGACGGTCGAGACTTTTACTCCATTTGGTGCGGCAACACACGACATCGTGTAGGCGTGGGAAGAAGTCGTAGGCCGGGCGATTCCCGCTTGATCCAGTTAATCATTTGAAAATAAGCATGTTATGTACAGATTTTCCCTTGGAATTTGTTTGGCACCGCCTTTGCACACCCCTTAAGCGAAGTTCACTTTTCAGGAGGTCTAGACCATTATGAAGAAACTGCTCACACTGCTTTTCATGCTCGCCGTCGCTTTCTCTCTGACGATGCCGGTGTTCGCTCAGGAGACAGCGGGCGGGACGGAAGCACCGAAGGCTGAGAAGAAGGAAAAGAAAGCGAAAAAGATGAAGAAGGCGAAGAAGGAAAAGAAAGAGGAAAAGAAGGAAGAGGCGAAGTAACAACCTCGAACGTGGTGACCTTCTTCGATGTGCTTATGGACTGAAGCTTTCGAGTTTCAGTCCATCGCACTGAGTATCGAGCCCCCGGTCAGACGGCCGGGGGTTTTTGTTTTTGGTGACCGCCGTTCCCGCCCTTGAGACCGGCGCGTCTCGCTCGGTTGACAGATATCTTCTCGAGGGCCAAACTATTTGGGCGCAGGCGCTCGAGCTGGGTTTGAGCGCGGCAAAGGCTCGATGACGGTTGAGACGAAGGCAACGCGTCGCCGGCTGGAAGAGGAACTGGTTGCGAGAGGCGTTCGAATGACGCACCAGCGCAGGCTCCTCATCCAGATCATCCAGAACGCCGACGGGCATGTAGACGCTCTGGCCCTCTGGGAGCGCGCCCGCGCTCAGGACCCGACGCTCAACAAGGTCACGGTCTATCGCACGCTAGGCCTGCTCAAAAAACACGGCCTCGTGGACGAGCTCGACTTGATGCACCTTCAGGGCGAGAAGCACTACTACGAAGCGCGGACGATCCGCGACCACCTTCATCTCGCCTGCATCAAGTGCGGTCGCATCCAGGAATTCGAAAGCTCGCTATTCGAAAAGCTGAAGGGACAGATCGAGCGCGAACGCCGCTTCCACATCAAGGTAGTCCGGCTCGAGGCGGGCGGCCTCTGCGACCGCTGTCAGGGATAGCTCCGATCCTTCCGTTTCGTTCCGGCGGGTTTATCTCACGCTAGGCGTAATGACGGGCCGTATCGAGCGCGTGCAGCTTTTCCACTTCCAAGTTTTTCTGCCGCAGACGGCCGCTCAGGATTTTGAAGATCGCGAATGAAATCTGCGGACGTTCACTGATCAGTTCGCGGAAACTTTCGCGGTCGATCTTCAGGATCACCGTGGGCTCAACCGCCCGCACGGAAGCGGAGCGGGGCTCGTCGTCCAGGATCGCCATCTCGCCGAAACACTCTTTTTCTCCCAGGAGGGCGATGCAGTACTCTCTCGAGTCCACCCGGTGGAACACTTCCACTTTCCCCCGCACGATGACGTAGAGGTGGTGAGCCAGCCGGCCTTCTTCGAAAATGATGTCGCCAGGCTGGTAATCCTTCTCGAGGGCGATGTCTGCCAGTGCGGCAAGCTCTTCGCCGTCCAGGGCGGTGAACAGCGGAGCGGACTTCAGGAAAAGGACCTTCTCCACGGTGAGCATAGGCTTGGGCCATCCTTTTTCGGGGTCGGATTCCGGGTGGGTGTTGGACGCCATGATTCTCTGGGCGGAGCGGCGCAACGCAGGGTCGGGAGAGCTCAGAGCGGCCTCCACCTGCGGCCTCCAGCCCGCCTTGAAAGCCAGCCATCCGGCGTAGAGCGCGGTCTCACGGACCATTTTGTCGCGGTCTTCGAGCATCGTCCTCAGGAGTCCGTCGCCGTCCAATTGAGGATGGTGGCCCAGATAATAAGCGGCGCATGCGCGGACCCATGGTTTCCCGTATTTCGTGAGGGAAGCGAGCAGCGGACCCGGCGGCGTTCGCGAGGTTTGAATTCGCGGCTGGGGTTCGAGGAGGTCCAGGACCTCGCGCGCGATCCCTTTGGGCGCCAGGCTGTCCAGCGCCTCGAGCGCGTCGGCTTTGAGCCTCGGGACTCCCGAGTTGAGTTTCTCGAAGATGGTCATCATTCGATCGCGGCCGCAAAGGATGCCGAGCATGTGGAACACGCGCTCCTCGATCTTGACGCGGTCTTCCTGCAGGGCGCGGGCCAGCACCCGGTCAGCCTCGTCTCCGGGCCGCGAGACCAGCGCGCGCGACGCGAGAAGGCTCTGGCGAAAAGCGGCCAGTTCGCCGCGGGCGTATTCGAACAGCGCGGCACGGGCTTTTTCGGGGAGCGGGCCGACGCGAGCCAGGCGCTCGAACGACTTCAGGACTTTCCAACGCACCCGCCACTCCGGGTCTTTTAAGAGCGCGATCAAGGTGTCGAGAACGGGGAAATCTTTGAGCCGCCCCAGCACGTCGGCGAGTTCGCTCCGTATCTGCGGGCGATCGGACTCGCGGGCCGTCCTCATCAATTCTTGCGTCATCTCGTCGCCGCTGCGCTGGAGGATGGCGACGATGCTGCGCCGGACGTGGTGGCGAAGTTCCGCCGGCCCCGCCAGGGTCTCAATAAGCTCGGGGATCACCCGCGACGAGCCGACCGCCCCGAGGGCTTGGGCGGCCTTGCAGCGGATCTGAATGTCCGGGTCTTTGAGAAGCTCGGCGAGCAGGTCCGTGGACTGGTCGAACGGCAGCCGCGCGAGGGCGTACGTTGCCGCAGACCGGGCGTCGCGGTCGCCGCGCATCAGCTTTTCCATCAGCGGCATCCATTCGGCAGCCGCAGAAACTCCCTGGAGCGCGGCGATGGCGAGCACCGTGTTGACGCGCGCGCGTATCGAGCTGTCCCGTAGCAGCGGCCGCAGCTTCTCGATGTTTCGCGGGTCCTTCGTCGCGGCAATCCCTTCGATCGCGTTGGCGCGAACGCGAGGGTCGGAATCGTCGAGGAGCGGCGTCAGGTGTTCGACGGTCTCCGGTCCGGGTCGCCGGCTCAGCGCGCTGGCCGCCACGGCCCGGACGAAAGGGTTTGGATGGCTGAGCAGACCGGCGATGGCCTGCGTGCCTTGCTCGCTCCCGTAGCTTTCGAGGAACTCGACCGCGGCGATCACTCGCTCCGGGTTTTCACTCTTCAAGCTTTCTGAGAGCAGGGAAAGGCTCGCCGGGTCCTTCAGTTTCCTGAGCGCGGTGGCGGCCGCCTGGCGCAAGTCAGGACTGTCTCCCTGAAGGTTCCGGAACAGCGCCCGCACGTACCCTTTTTTGGCCGTAAGCGCAAAACCGAGCCACGCCGCCGACAACGCAAACGCTGCGCAGGAAAGCTGCTCGCCAACGCTGACTACTTGACCGGCCACATGGAGCGGGCGCAGATATCGGTTCCCGAGCAGGATCAACCCGCCGGCCGCAGCGAGTGAAAGCGGGCGGATGTAACCCTCGATGAACCCTCGCACCCGGGCCCGCCGTACAGGAGGGACGGGGTTATAGAGGAGCTGATAGGTGGAGTCTGAGAAGGTGTAGAGCATGGTCGCGTCGCCCAGCTTTGTCGCCAGGACGGACCCGTAGCCATACCGCACGCTCATCCACAAAGTCCCCAGGACAAGGGAAGCCGGATGGAAATTGATCGTCGTCCCCACTCCAAGGCGGGCAATCAGCGGGCGTGTAAAAAACAATTGGATGAACAGGCAGAGGAATCCCTGCGCGCCTACAAACCGCCCGAAAAACGTGGCCAAGTCGTTCGGATCGGGGTATCTGGCTGGTCAGCGTTCATTCCCAGTTCGGGCGGCTGGCCGCCTGCCCTGAAGCGACGGAAGCCGACAGCTCCGAGGAGGGTGGCTGCGGAGATCATCCCCGCCCAGACAAGCAGCAGGTTCTCAGCGCCGAAGCTGTGGACCACCGCCCGGCTTTCCAGACCCACGCCCATCATGCCGAGCAATGCTCCCACAGCCAGAAGCGGGAAGACGCGCTTGGCCTGGCGCGTGTCAAACAAGTCTCCGACGAACGTCCAGAACTGCATCAAGGAGAAGTACCAGATGGACTGCGCTTCGATGTAAAGAACAGGGAAGAACCAGTGTGGATGCCCAAGCAGGATCAACCGGCTCAAAATGAGACCGGCGACAAATAACACCGAGAGCCAGGCCATGAGCCTGCCACGCTCGACTCGGTCAACCAGCGCCGTGTAGCCGACGGAACAGAGAACAAGAAACACGGCGTTGGAAAAGTACATGTAGGGGAGAAATTCGGCGCCGAAATACACCAGGAACAGGGCGTCGCGCGCGTTTCGCCCGAACATGATGCCTGTGACGATGAGGAAGTTCACGACGAGGCAGAGCAAGACGACGCGGCCCTCGCCCGAATAAACGGGCGCAATTCGAGACAGCCATTCTCTCAGGCGCGGTGATGGCACGTTCGGACCTGGTTTGATGACTTTCGGAGTTTGATTCCCAGCCGCCGATTAAGTCGGGGTGGCCCGATACGAAACTCGCCGGCCATGGCCGTTGCGGGCTTCCTCATTCAAATCGCAGACATTGTATCTCAGTTCAGCCTCGCGAGCCGGCAAGGGGCCGGCCCAGGTACGCATTCAAACTTGTGCAACCCACCGACGCGTCGCAGCATCGCGTTGAATGGAGAGGAGTTAGGCCACAACTAGCAGGCCGCTTGCCATGAGGCCTGCGTTCTAGGATAATGTCTTGATTAAAGGGTTTGCCGGCGAGTGGGGTGACAAATGGAGGGAAGAAAGATTCGGCTGCTTGTGACGGTGCTCCTGGTACTTGCCTCGATGGGATGCGGCGCCGGCAGCTCGCCGTTCCGCCAGGGCCGGAAGGCTGAGCTGCGCAAGGACTATGACACGGCGCTGGTCAATTACCAGAAGGCGCTTCAGTCTGAGCCTGACAATGCGCTTTACGTTCTCCACGAGAGGGTTGCGCGCACCCAGGGATCGTTTTTCCACTTGAAGCAGGGGCGCCGAATTCTCTCCGAAGGACGGCAGGACGACGCCGCAGGAGAATTCCAGAAGGCCATCTCGATTGATCCCACAAACGAGGCCGCCGCTCAGGAGCTGGCGAAAATCCTGGCCATTCAGGCCACGGCGCGCCGCGCGCGGGAAAAGACCCTTCAGGAAGCGCTCCGCAGCCGCGAGGAGGCCGCTGCCCCGGGCGCCGTTCAACTGAAGCCCTTTCCGAGCGAGCCCATGGCGCACTTCCGCATTTCCGCGGACAGCCGGAAGGTCTTCGAGACCCTTGTCAAACTCGCCGACATCAACGTCGCCTTCACGGCTGACTTTCAGCCCCGTCCGATTTCAGTTGACTTGACGAACATCAAGATTGAGGAAGCCCTGCAAGTGGTGGTGCTCCAGACGAAGACTTTTTGGAAGGCCGTCACCCCGAACACCATCCTGATCGTTCAGGATACCCCGAACAACCGCAGGGACTATGAAGACGAGGTCTTGAAGACCATCTATCTCTGGAACCCGCTCCAACCCGCCGACCGCACGGCCATCACGACGGCGCTGAAGCAGATCCTGGGCCTTCAGCGGATCGTGGATAACCCGGACTCGAACGCCATCATCATCCGCGACACACCCGCCCGCGTGGCGGCTGCCGAGAAGATGATCCGCGAACTTGATCGCGGCAAAGCGGAAATCATTGTCGAAGTGGCGGTGGTCGAGGCCGACAGGAACCGCATCCGCGACCTTGGAATCACGCTGGTGCCGACTTCCCCGTTGCCCTCGACGGCTGTTGGCGCCTTGGGCTTCAACCCGACCAGCAAGACGACGACGAGCGGCGTCACCATCCCGACGCTGCCTTTGAACCGTCTGGGTCGCCTCAGCTCTGCGGACTTCAGCATCGTCCTTCCGGGGGCGGTGGCCAATGCTCTCCTGAACGATTCTCATACCCGCATTCTCCAAAACCCCACGGCCCGCGTGACTGACGGCTTTACGGTGAAGTTGAGGATCGGAAGCCGCTATCCGTATGCGACGGGCAGCTTCTTGCCCTCGTTCGGCGGAGGCCTCGCGGGAGGGACGGCTGGCGGCGGGCCAGGCAGCTCCTTTCCGACGCTTTTGTCGAGCACGCAGTTCAACTATCAGGACGTCGGCGTAAACCTTGACCTGACGCCTCACCTTCTGTCCAACGGCGAAGTGGCGCTCCACGCCCTGATTGAAATTTCTTCGGTCGGCCAGACGGTCACGATCGGCGGTCTTCAGGAACCGAGCTTCGGCCAGAGGCGCATCGAACACGATATCCGGTTGAAAGAAGGGGAAGTGAACCTGCTGGGAGGATTGATCGAGAGCACGACCATTCGTTCGGTCTCGGGACTGCCGGGGTTTAGTCAAATCCCGGGACTGCGATACTTTTTCTCGAACGAGCACTCCGAGCGGATTGATACGGAAGTCCTCGTGATGTTGACTCCCCGGGTGATTCGGTTGCCGGAGCCTTCAATCGCCAGCGAGAGGAGCACGCCGCTGAGTGGTGGTTCGCCCATTCAGGAATTCATCCCGCAACCCGAAATGCCGCCCCAGCCGCCTGGACAAATTCAATGAAAACCGCGCCTGACATCCGCAATCGCGTTGAGCGATTCGGCCGCGGCTTCACCATCGTCGAATTGATCGCGGCCATCACCATCTTGCTGATCCTCACCAGCGTGGCTTTGCCCATCGCTCGCATTCAGGCCCAGCGCACGCGGGAGGTCGAGCTGCGCCGAGCGTTGCGGGAACTCCGCCAAGCAATTGACCGTTACAAAGATTTTGCCGACCGGAGCATGATCCCGAGCAAACCCGATTCTTTCGGCTATCCGCCCGACTTCGAGACGCTGGTCAAAGGAGTGCCCCTCAAAGGCAGCAGCACCGCAAAGTACAAATTCCTCCGCCGCGTCCCCGTGGATCCCATGACGGGAAAGGCCGAATGGTCGCTGCGAGCCTTGCAGGACGATCCCGACTCGCGCTCCTGGGGCGGCGGGAACGTCTTTGACGTTTCCTCGCGCAGCCAGGGGACCGCTTTGGATGGAACCCGATATGCCGATTGGTAAGCGGGCGCACGGACATTCCGGCGCAACTTGGCGGGAGCCTGCAGGCTGGCTCCGCGCCGACCGAGGGGCGCCACCTGGAGCGACGGCCGTGAGGTGGTCCGGCTCAAAACGTGTTGCGGCTGCTTTCACTCTACTCGAGCTCATGATTGTCCTGACCCTGATCCTCATCCTTGCTTCGATTGCCGCGCCTACTTACCAGGTCGCCATCGTGAGGGCCCGGGAAGCGGTCCTTCGTGATGACCTTTACACGATGAGGAAGTTGATTGACGAGTTTACCTTGGACAAGGAGCGCCCACCCTCCACGCTCGACGAACTGGTTGAAGCGGGTTACCTGCGCAGCGGGATCCCTGTTGATCCCTTCACCGGGTCCAACCAGACCTGGCGCACTGATTCGGAGGACGTGCCGATCGGCCCGGCCCAGATCGTACCGGGCATAGTGGATGTCCACAGCGGATCGGATGATAATTCCCTGGAGGGTACGGTTTACAGTACTTGGTAGGAGGAAAGCAGTTGAAAGGCGTTGACAGCCGAGGGACACGCAGCCGGCTGCAGAACCATTGAGCTTCCTGAGCAGGCTTTTGGAATCGTCCTCGTTGCTCAGGACTTTCCGGGGCCGGCTTTTCAGGTCAAAACGAAATGGAATACGTCTGTAAAATCGGAACGGCGAGCGGCCACGTTACGAACCGGACCGAAGAGGCGGCTTCAGAAGCCGAACTCCGTTCCCGGCTCGCCGCCCAGGGCTATTACGTGTTCTCCGCCCAGCCTCGCGAGGTGCTCAAAGGGCGGCTCAGCGGCCTTGGCCGCGCGAAAATCCGCCCCGACGACTTCCTGATCTTCAACCAGCAGTTCCTGACTCTCTCGAAGTCCGGCCTGCCGCTTCAAAAATCGCTCGAGCTCCTGGCGCAGCAGACCCAGAGCGAGGCCCTGGGGGCCGCGGTCCAGGCCGTGCGCGACAAGGTCCGGGCGGGCGCGCTGCTCTCGGAGGCCTTCGACGCCGTCGGACAGTTCCCGAAGGTGTATTGCGCCAGTCTGCGCGCGGGCGAGCGCAGCGGCAGCCTGGACCGGACGCTGGCCCAGTACCTGGTCTATCAAAAGACCACACGCACCTTCCGCAAGAAGTTCCTTTCGGCGATGATTTATCCCGCGTTCCTGACCGTCTTCCTGAGTTCCCTGATCACCTTCGTGATAACTTTCATTGTTCCTAAGTTTGCGATGCTCTACCAGGACCTCGGCGTGCAGTTGCCGTTACTGACGCAAACAGTTATTAGTTTCTCGCTGGGGATCAGGCGGTTTGCGGCGGTCATCCTGGCCGCGCTGGTGGTGGGGGTGATCGGCCTTCGGGCGGCTTGGCGATCGCCACGGATGCGGCTCTCCTTCGACCGGCTGAAGTACCGCCTGCCTCTGGCGGGCAAGCTGTTGCTCAAATTCTCAGTCGCCGAGTTTTCCCGCACGCTCGCGACCCTGCTCCAAGGTGGAATTCCGCTCGTACCCGCGCTCGAGACCGCGAAGGAGTCCGTCTCAAGCCCCCTGCTCGCCCGGGCGATTGACGGCGTCCGAAAAGAGGTGACGGGCGGCGGCTCGCTCAGCGTCAGCCTCCGCAAGAGCGGGTTCTTCCCCGCCATCGCGCTCGACATGGTGGAGGTGGGCGAGACCACAGGCGCGCTCGCCGGCATGCTCGAATCGCTCGCGGAATTTTTTGAAGAGGACGTCAACATTGACCTTGCCGCGCTGGTGGCGCTCGTGGACCCCTTGATGATTGCAGCGATCGCGGTCGTCGTCGGCTTCATTCTAACTGCATTTTACTTGCCTCTGTTCTCCCTGGCCGCCCAGGTGCACTGACGGGCGTGGAGGTTTGATCGTGGCCGAACCATCAGCGGAACTTCTGGCGGAAGTCGAACGCGCGCGCGAACTCGCCGAGCATTACCACTTTGAGTTCGTGGACCTGCGGGACTGCCGGCCCGATGAAGAACTCCTGCGCTCAATCCCCCTCGACCTGATGGTGCGGTACGCCTTTCTCCCTCTCGAAGCGCGCGCCCACCAGCTCATCATCGCCGTGGGCGACCCCACCGACCTCGGCCGTCTGGATGACCTCGAGACGAAGCTCGACCGCCGTCTAGTCGTCCGGGTCGCCGCGCCCAGTCAGGTGAAGGACTTCCTGAGAAAGACCGAGCCCTCGCAGCGCGTGCTGGAGGAGGCCACCGAAGAGTTCCGGCTCGACGTCATCTCGGAAGAGGAGGGAGCCGAACAAGGACTCTCGCTCGAGCAGCTCGTCGGGGAGCGCGACGTCAGCCCCATGATCCGGCTCGTGGACTCGATTATCTTCGCGGGCCTCGAGCGCCGCGCCAGCGACGTCCACATCGAAAGCCGGGACAACTCGGTGGCCGTCAAGTACCGCATTGACGGCGTGCTCCAGGAAGCCATGACGCCCCTGGCGCGCGAGTTCCAGTCGAATTTGATCACGCGCATCAAGGTGATGGCGGAGCTCGATATCGCCGAGAAACGGGTGCCGCAGGACGGCCGCTTCAAGCTGCGGCTGGGGGCGCGCGACATCGACTTCCGCATCTCGATTATTCCGAGCGTGTACGGCGAGGACGTGGTGGTCCGCATCCTGGACAAAGAAACGCTCCACGAAAAATTCCGACAGCTCCGCCTCGACGTGCTGGGCCTTTCCGACCGCGAGATCAAGCGGCTCCGGCGGCTGATCCGCGAGCCTTACGGCATGGTCCTCGTGACCGGCCCCACTGGTAGCGGGAAAACGACGACCCTTTACGCCGCCCTCTCAGAAATCAAGACCGACGAGGACAAGATCATCACCATCGAAGACCCCGTGGAATACCAGATCCGCGGCATCACGCAAATCCCCGTCAATGAGAAGAAAGGCCTGACGTTCGCGCGCGGCCTGAGGTCCATCCTCCGGCACGACCCGGACAAGATCATGGTCGGCGAAATCCGCGACAATGAG
>QHZM01000043.1 GCA_003224665.1 Acidobacteriota bacterium | reverse complement strand
GGCGTAAGAGTCTCGACTTCCGTCGCCTCCAAGGCCAGCAGCACTTCATCGGAGTTGGCGAAGGACCGGCCCTCGCCCTTGGTGCTGCGCTTCTCCTTCGTGAGATAGTAAATTCCGAGCACGATGTCCTGGGTCGGAACAGCCAGCGGCTGGCCGTTTGCCGGCGACAGGATGTTGCGAGAGGACAGCATCAGCACCGAAGCCTCAATTTGCGCTTCGGGCGAAAGCGGGATGTGAACGGCCATCTGGTCGCCGTCAAAGTCGGCGTTGAACGCGGTGCAGACCAGCGGATGGATCTTGATGGCCTTGCCTTCGACCAGCGCCGGCTCAAAGGCCTGGATCCCGAGGCGGTGGAGCGTCGGCGCGCGGTTGAGCAGGACCGGATGGTCTTTGATGACTTCTTCAAGGATGTCCCAGACCGCAGGCTCCTGCCGCTCGACCATCTCCTTGGCAGCCTTGATGGTGGTGCACTGTCCGGTCTGCTCCAGCCGGTGATAGATGAACGGTTTAAAGAGCTCGAGCGCCATCTTTTTCGGCAAGCCGCACTGGTGCAACCTGAGGTCAGGGCCTACGACAATGACCGACCGGCCGGAATAGTCCACGCGCTTTCCGAGCAGGTTCTGGCGGAAGCGCCCCTGCTTTCCTTTCAGGGTGTCGGAAAGCGACTTCAACGGCCGGTTGTTCGCGCCGCGAAGGATGCGACCGCGGCGGCCGTTGTCGAACAAAGCGTCAACCGCCTCCTGCAGCATGCGCTTTTCGTTGCGCACGATCACGTCCGGAGCGTGAAGTTCCATCAGCTTCTTCAGCCGGTTGTTCCGGTTGATGACCCGGCGGTAGAGGTCGTTCAGGTCGGAAGTGGCGAAGCGCCCTCCGTCGAGAGGCACCAGGGGGCGGAGCTCAGGGGGAATCACCGGGATGACGTCGAGGATCATCCACTCCGGCTTGTTCCCGGATTTCCGGAAGGCTTCGAGCACTTTCAAGCGCTTGGCATACTTGATCCGTTTCTGCTGCGAGGGGTCGACTTTCATTTTTTCGCGCAGCTCTTCCGCCAGCGCTTCGATCTCAACGCGCTTCAGCAGCTCTTTGATGGCCTCGGCCCCCATGCCGGCGCGGAATTTTCCCGGATGCTCCTGCTGGAGCTGTCGGTAGCGCTCTTCGGTCAGGAGCTCCTTTTCTTTCAAGGGCGCGTCTCCGGGGTCGATGACGACGAAGGCTTCGAAGTAGAGGACTCGTTCGAGGTCGCGGAGAGAAATGTCCAGGAGGTGGCCGATGCGGCTGGGCAAGCCCTTGAAGAACCACACGTGCGAGCACGGCGAGGCGAGTTCAATGTGCCCCAGCCGCTCGCGGCGGACCTTCGAGAGCGTCACCTCCACGCCGCACTTGTCACAAATGACGCCCCGGTGCTTCATGCGCTTATATTTTCCGCACAGGCACTCCCAGTCCGTCACCGGTCCGAAAATCCGGGCGCAGAAAAGTCCATCCCGCTCCGGCTTGAAGGTCCGGTAGTTGATGGTCTCCGGCTTGGTGACTTCGCCGTGCGACCAGGACCGGATTTTTTCCGGCGACGCCAAACTGATGCGGATGGCGTCGAACTCACCAATCAAGCTGACTCGGTCATAAGGGTTGCTTCGAAACAATGTTTTCCTCCTCCGACGGAGAGAACAAAATTCCCGGTGCCTCGCTCGACCGGGTGCCCGGCCTTGCCGGCCTGCTCGCGACGAGTCGCCGAAGCGTTACTCGGCCCTGACGGGCGCGACTTGTTCTTTCGGCTTCTTGATCAACTCCACATCCAGGCAGAGGCTTTGGAGCTCGCGTACGAGAACGTTGAACGATTCGGGAACGCCAGGCTCGATGGCGGCCTCGCCTTTCACGATGGCTTCGTAAATCTTTGCTCGGCCGTAAACGTCGTCTGATTTGGCCGTCAAGAGCTCCTGCAGGATGTAGGCTGCGCCGTAGGCTTCCAGGGCCCAGACCTCCATTTCTCCGAACCTCTGACCGCCAAACTGGGCTTTGCCCCCGAGCGGCTGCTGCGTAATGAGCGAGTACGGCCCGATGGAGCGAGCGTGGATCTTGTCGTCCACCAGGTGCGAAAGCTTCAGCATGTAGATGTAGCCCACGGTGACCGGCTGCTCGAAGGGATCGCCGGTCATCCCGTCATAAAGCTTGACTTTGCCGGAACTGGGCAGCCCCGCCTTTTCCAGGTACTCCTTGATTTCCTTTTCGGTCGCTCCATCAAAGACGGGCGATGAGAAGTGAACGCCGTCTCTCAACATGTGGGCGAAACCGAGCACCTGGTCGTCGTCAAGGGAATCGATGTCCGCGGCAAGACTGTTGTTGCGGAACATGCTCTTCAGCTCCTTGCGAATCCCCTCGGCCCGCGAGTCCGCCGAAAGCCAGGCGCGGACTTTGACCCCCAGCTCTTTGGAAGCCCAGCCCAGGTGAGTCTCGAGGATCTGGCCCACGTTCATCCGGGAGGGGACGCCCAGCGGGTTCAAGACGATTTCAACCGGCGTACCATCGGGCAAATAGGGCATATCCTCTTCGGGCAGGATGCGCGCGATCACGCCCTTATTGCCGTGCCGGCCGGCCATCTTGTCGCCCACCGAGAGCTTCCGCTTCATGGCGATGTACACTTTCACCAGCTTGATGACCCCGGGCGGCAATTCATCCCCTTTTCTCAGCTTCTGGGTTTTCTCGTCGGTAATCTTCCGGAGGATGTCGATCTGCCGGGAAGTCATCTCCTCGACCTCATCGATCTTTTCAAAGAGCGTGGGGTCCTTCTTGGCAATCTTGATCCTCTTCAGGTTCCGCGAGGAAATCCGCGCCAGCACGTCCCCGGTGAGTTCGGTCCCCTTGGTGAGAAGCCGCTTGTTGGTCTTTTCGTCGTGGAGGTCCGCCAGCAGCTTCTCTCCGCCCAGGAGCACGCCCAGGCGCTTCAAACGCTCGTCGTTCAAGATCCGGATTTCGTCGTGCAGGTTCTTTTCCAGGCGCGACACCTGGCCCGCTTCAATCGCCTTGGCGCGTTCGTCTTTCTCCGCGCCTTTCCTGGAGAAGATCTTCACATCCACCACAATGCCTTCAATCCCCGGCGGGCAGGTCAGGGAGGCGTCTCGGACGTCGCCGGCCTTTTCGCCGAAGATGGCCCGGAGGAGCTTCTCTTCCGGAGTCAACTGGGTCTCCCCTTTGGGAGTCACTTTTCCCACCAGGATGTCCCCGGGCTTCAGGTACGCGCCGATCCGCACGATGCCGCTCTCGTCCAGGTCTTTCAGCAAGGACTCGGAGACGTTGGGGATATCGCGCGTGATTTCTTCCGGCCCGAGCTTGGTGTCGCGGGCCTCGATTTCGAACTCCTCGATGTGGATCGAAGTGTAGGAGTCCTCCTTCACCAGCTTTTCGCTGACCAGAATGGCGTCCTCGAAGTTGTAGCCGCGCCACGGCATGAAGGCGACCAGCACGTTCCGTCCGAGGGCCAGCTCGCCCCGGTCCGTGCAGGGGCCGTCGGCGAGCACCATGCCGGCGACGACTCGCTGCCCCTTCCGCACGACGGGTTTCTGGTTGATGCAGGTGTTCTGGTTGGACCTGCGGAACTTCGTGAGCTGGTAAATGTCGGCGCCGACCTCGCGCGAGAGCTGCCCGCTGTGGCCGTCTCCCTCCACGCGGACGATAATGCGCTCGCTGTCCACGCCATCCACCACGCCGTTCCGTTTGCAGATGACGACCGCGCCCGAGTCGCGCGCCGTCACCTCCTCCATGCCGGTCCCGACCAGCGGGGCTTCGGCCCGCAGGAGCGGGACGGACTGGCGCTGCATGTTGGAACCCATCAGGGCGCGGTTGGCGTCGTCGTTCTCGAGGAAGGGAATCAGCGACGCCGCTACACTGACCAGTTGCTTGGGGCTGACGTCGATGTAGTCAATCTCATCCCGGCGCTTGAGGACGAAGTTGCCGGCCTGGCGCGCATTGACCAGCTCAGGGACGATCCGCCCTTTTTCATCCACCTCGACGTTGGCCTGGGCGATGATGTACTGGTCCTCCTCCCAGGCGGAGAGGTAGAAAGAGTAAGGGTCGTACTCGACCGCCTTTCGCCTCTTCTCGCGAAGTTCCTCATTGACCTTCTCGATCTCGCCGAGCTCCACGTGTTCGCCCACTTTCCAGGAGCCGTCACCGCCGTGGGACACCGTCGCATAGTCAATGGTTCTCCCGTTGCGCACTTTCCGATACGGGCTTTCAATGAAGCCATACTCGTTGATGCGGGCATAGCAGGAGAGCGAGGAGATGAGGCCGATGTTGGGTCCTTCCGGGGTCTCGATGGGGCAGATTCGGCCGTAGTGGGTCGGATGGACGTCCCGGACCTCGAATCCCGCCCGCTCGCGAGAAAGGCCGCCGGGTCCCAGGGCCGAGAGGCGCCGCTTGTGCGTGATCTCCGACAGCGGGTTCGTTTGGTCCATGAACTGGGAAAGCTGGGAGGAACCAAAGAATTCCCGGATCGCCGCCATGACCGGCTTGGCATTGATCAGGTCGTGCGGCATCGCCGTGGACATTTCCTGGTAAACCGACATCTTCTCTTTGATGGCGCGCTCCATGCGCACCAGGCCCAGGCGGAACTGGTTTTCGAGCAGCTCACCGACGGCGCGAACGCGGCGGTTCCCCAGGTGGTCGATGTCGTCCACGACGTAATTCCCGCCGGGGTTTTTACGCAGCCGCAGGAGATACCGGATCGCGGCGAAAAAGTCATCCGGGTCGAGCGTCCGCTTGTCGAGAGGCAACTGGACCGCCGAGTGTTCGGAATGTTCCGTGGCCAGAGTGCCTTCGCATCCCCGCAACACTTCGGAGCAGATGTTCCCCTCGCGCCGACCCACGAAGATCTTCTCCTGGTCAACGATCACGTAGAAATTGACCCTGGGAAGGTTTCTGGCGTCTTCGAGCTCGACCTCCGTCTCCCGATCATCGATTCGTTTCTTGAGCTTCGTGAAGTAGCCGAGCTTGATGTTGAACTTCAGCCGGCCCACGCGCGAGAAATCGTACTTGCGCGGGTCAAAGAACATGCCGGTGAAGAGCGCGGTGGCCGTCTCGAACGTCGGCGGGTCGCCCGGGCGCATCTTCCGGTACAATTCAATCAACGCTTCCTGGGGCGACTTCACGGTGTCACGCTTCAGGGTCTGGCCGATGACGACGCCCGCGTCGTCGCGCTCGGGGAAAAGGACCTCGACCTCCGCGATCTTCGATTCCTGAATGGAGTTGAGCGCGCTCGGCGTCAGTTCGTTGTTGGCCTCCAGCAAGATCTCGCCCGTCGCGGGGTCCACGACGTCCGCGGCGGAATAGGCGCCTTCCAGGTCTTGCGGCGCGATCTCCACTTGGGTGATGTGCGCCTTCTGAATCTCCTTCAAGACCGCCGGCGTGATCTTCTTCCCTGCCTGCAGGATGGCCTCATGAGACCGCAGGTGCTCAATGGACTTCGAAATCTTGCAGCCCACCATGCCTTCCGAGACCTCCCAGAAAAGCTTCCGGTCCCGGAGGGAGACCTTTTCCAACTGGTAAAAAGACTTGATGATATCGGCGTCGCTCTTCAGTCCGAGCGCGCGGAGGAAGATGGTGGCAAGAAACTTGCGCTTCCGGTCGATCCGGACGTAGAGGATGTTTTTGGCATCGTACTCGAATTCGACCCAGGACCCCCGATAAGGAATAATCTTTCCCAGGAAGTAAGTCTTCTGCGGGTTGGATTCAAAAAAGACGCCCGGCGAGCGGTGGAGCTGGCTGACGATGACTCGCTCCGTCCCGTTAATGATGAAGGTCCCGTTCTCGGTCATCAAGGGAATTTCGCCGTAATAGACCTCTTGTTCCTTGATATCGCGGATGCTCCGCTGACCGGTGTCGCTGTCCTTGTCGTAGAGGGTCAGGCGGATGGTGACTTTCAGGGGAGCGGCGAACGTCATGCTCCGCTCCTGGCATTCCGTCACGTCGTATTTGAGCTGCAAGGCGACCGGGTCACCGCACTTGTTGCAGAAGGTGACCACGTTCTTGTTGAAGGTGCCGCACTTCGAGCACAGGACGTCGCCGACTTTGAAGGGGTCGGTGA
>QHZM01000042.1 GCA_003224665.1 Acidobacteriota bacterium | reverse complement strand
CTGGCTGAAACCGAAAAGGGCACGAAGGCGACGGGCAAGCAGCTCAAGACAGTGTTCGTTGAGGGCGACAGCCGGGCCGCGCGCCTCGCCCGCGACCTGCTTACCCGGCGCACCTGCTTCCAGCTTTCGACGGACGAAACCAAGGCTGACGGCGTCTTGACCATTGACCAGCAGGAGGGCACCTGGACGGACGGCTCGCAAAACGTCGGCCTGCTCGGATTCCTCCGCGACAAGCGCGGCAAGGTACTCTGGCGGGCGCGTCAGTATATCCAGGACGACAGCTCAGGACAGGGCACGGTGATGGCGGTGAGCGCACTGCTCAAAAACTTGAAGACCTCCGCGTGCGGCAGAGCCAAGTGATGTTCCGCGACCTTCAGCGACTGATCTGTTTCGCATTGATTGTATTTTCCGCGCCATGTGTTGCGCTCGAAGAGCCGCGGAAGACGCCGGACATTGCGGGCGAGCTCCTGGCGCCCGCGAGCGACCGTCCAGCCAGGATTGACCCTGAGGGCGTGACCATTCTTCCGAACGGCCGCCTGCTCACTCCGCGCGGGAAGCAGGTGAAGGTTGCGCCGCACCCGTACGGCCTCGCGCTCAGCCCCCACGGCAAGACGCTTGTCACCGCGAACAGCGGCACCAATCCGTTTTCCGTTTCCATCATCACAGGACTCGATCAGCCTGACCCGCAGGTCGCGCAGATCCCCCCCGGATTCAAGTCTGCCGACGCCGACCCGGACAGCGTTTTCATGGGCGTGGCGATCGGCCCCGACAGCCGCACTCTTTATCTGGCGGAGGGGGACAACGGCCGCGTGGGAATTTTCGACCTGGTCACGCGCCGGCGGATTTCTTCGATCGGCCTGGACGGCGCGTTCGAAGGAAAAAACTATTCGCACAGCCTGACGGGCGAATTGAAACTTTCGCGCGACGGCCGCCGGCTTTACGTCCTCGACCCGGCCCACTTTCGCCTGGTGATCATCGATACTGAGGCGAGGCAAGTGGTCTCGAGCGTTGCCGTGGGACGGCTGCCTTTCGCGCTGGCCGTCTCGCCCGACGGGAAACGGGTCTATGTCTCAAACGTCGGGATGTTCCAATACTCGCTCGTCCCCGGCGTCGAGCCGCAGAGCGGCACATCGGGGCCGTACCTCACCGTGCCGAAGAGCCCCCGCGAGAAGGGGCTGGATTTTCCTCCTTTCGGCTTTCCGTCGAAAGAAGCTGGGGAGGGCACAACCGTCAATGGGAAGAAAATCCCCGGCCTCGGCGACCCCAACGTTCCCGAATCGAATTCCCTCTGGGTTGTTGACGTTTCGAATGCGGCGCAGCCTAGCGTCGTGGCAAAAATCAGGACGGGCGAGCCGGTGGGTGAGAAGTCCATGGGCGGGAGCAGTCCGGGCGGCCTCGCAGCAGGCCGGGAGAGGGTCTTCGTCTCGAACAGCAGCCAGGACAGCGTCAGCGTGATCAATGCGCGCACGCTGCGAGTGGAGAAGACGGTGCTGCTCGAGCCTGCCGAGACGGTGCGGGGCTTGCGCGGCGTGCTGCCGTTCGGGCTGGCGCTCAGCCCTGATGAGGAGCGGCTCTACGTGGCGTGCGCCGGCATCAACGCAATTGCCGTGCTCGACGCGCGCAGAGGAAAAGTCCTGGGATATTTTCCGGCGGGATGGTTTCCGGCGCGAGTCGAGACCAGCCGCGACGGCCAGACCCTTTACGTCGCAAATGCCAAAGGCTTCGGCGCCGGGCCTAATGGCGGGCCAAACTTCGCGCGTGGCGCTGAGGGGACCTATATCGGCGATATCACAAAGGGCACTGTTTCGATTGTTCCGATTCCGCCCGCCAAGTCCGGCGAAAAGAATCCCCGGACGGAACAGCCCGGCAGTCCCCCGAGCGGAGGGTCTCCGGCCGTTCGTCTTCGCCCTTTGAAGGACGAGACGGCGCGAGTGTTGGCTGTTCGGCGATTTACCGGAAGTCGGGGGACAGCGCACCGAGTCCGACCCGGCGCTCGCGGAATTCGGCGAGGACGCCGAGGTCAAGAACCGTGACACGGGCCAGCAGGTGGAGCACGCCCGCGTGACGCCGAACCACCACGCGCTCGCCCTGCGGTTTGGGACCAGCGATAACTACTACGTGGACTCGGACGTTTCCGTGGACGGGCACCACTGGCTGCAGGGGAATTATCCGAATGAGCTGCTCGAGACCTCGTGGCCGGCGGCCTACGGCGAGCGCTTCAAGTTCTTTGCCGACCCCGACGCCCCCGGGCGGCTCGCGATCGGAGGCGCCGCGCCGCGGCCCGAGACTTACCCTCAGGGCGGGTCGCTTTGGACGCACCTCGCGAGCCATCACATTTCGTTTCGGAATTACGGCGAAGGATTGGACGTTCCGGGGAGCGAAGACGGTCCCGGGCTCCAGCCGACCGGAATCCGCGAGGCTCTGAACGTGCCGCTGCCCGAAGCCCTCTTTGAGAATACGTCGCGGAGCTATCCGGCATTCAATCTCCAGATCTCGGACCAGTACAGGTTCGAGCAGTTCGAGCGTGAATTCCAGATCCGTTACCTGAGCGGCAAGGAGCCGCTGCCTGCGTTCATCTGCCTCTGGCTGCCCAACGACCACACGGACAAGCCGCGGCCGGCGGAGGGTTACCCCTTCCGCGCGTCTTACGTCGCGGACAACGACTTGGCGCTTGGCAAGCTCGTTGAGCTTTTCTCGCACAGCCCGTTCTGGAAGGACATGGCGATCTTTGTGACCGAAGACGACGCGCAGGACGGCACCGACCACATTGACGCGCACCGCAGCTTGCTGATGGTCATCAGCCCCTATTCGCGTCGCGGCGTCTCGCACATCCACACAAGCATGGCGAGCATCTTGAAGACTTTTGACCTGATTCTCGGGCTCCCTTACCTCAACCAGTACGACGCGGCCGCCTCCGACCTCTCCGACTGCTTCACCGACCAGCCCGACTTCACGCCTTACGACCCATTGCCTTCGGACACGCGCGTCTTCGACCCGGCCATGGTGGTCGAGCCGGGGCTTGACCTGCGCGCCGGCCCGAAGCGCCCCTCCGAGCCGCTCGATGACCCTGCGACCATCCGGCGCCTGCACCGCGAGCGGCTTGAGGAGGAGGAAAAGTAACATTGTCGCGCGGGGCCCGCGCGGCCAGAAGCGCCTGACGCTCCCGGAACACGGGTTTCTTTGGCTCGCCGCTCACGCTTCGTGTAGAATCTCCAGTTGACCGCCAACTGAAATCAGACCCTCGGGAGAAATCGTCCGCTTCGCGCGGACCGGCATGCCTCACCTCCTCGAAGCCCTCAACCCCCAGCAACGCGAGGCCGTCGAGCTGACTGAAGGGCCTTTGCTGGTCCTCGCCGGCGCAGGAAGCGGCAAGACGCGCGTCATCACTTACCGCATTGCTCACCTGATTGATTCCCGCGACGTGGCCGCGCAAGGCATTCTGGCAGTCACGTTCACCAACAAGGCCGCGGACCAAATGAAAGAGCGGGTCGCGAAGCTCCTCTCCAGGGAACTCACGGGCTGGCCCGAGATTTCGACGTTCCATTCCTTCTGCGTGCGCGTGTTGCGCCGGCACATCGGGCGGCTCGGCGTCTCGCGGAACTTCTCGATTTATGACGAAGACGACCAGCAGCGCGTAATGAAGTCCTCGATCGAGGAGCTCGGTCTCGGCGAAATGATGCTCTCGCCGCGAGCGGCAGTGGCGCGCGTCAGTTACGCCAAGAACCGCGGCGTCTCGCCCGAGGAGCTCTACCGGCAGGCAGCCGACCCTGAAAAGGAAAAGGTCGCTCTGCTTTACGAACGGTACGAGAAGAAGCTCCGGCAGGCGCAGGCACTCGACTTCGACGACTTGCTGCTCAAAACCGTGCACCTGTTCTCCGCGGTCCCCGAAGTCGCGGATGAATACAACCGGAAGTTCCGGTACGTCCTGGTTGACGAGTACCAGGACACCAACCGAATCCAGTACCAGTTGATCCGGCAACTGACTCAGGCGCACGAGAACCTATGTGTCGTGGGCGACGAAGACCAGTCCATCTACCGCTGGCGCGGCGCCGACATCGAAAACATCCTGCGCTTCGAGAAGGACTATCCCGCCGCCCGGATCATCCGCCTGGAGCAGAACTACCGTTCGACGCAGTTGATCCTCGACGCCGCGACGGCCGTCGTCGAGCGCAATGTCGCGCGCAAGGGAAAGACGCTGTGGTCCGACCGCGGGCACGGGGAAAAGGCGGGACTATTTGAAGCGCATGACGCGGAAGAAGAGGGACTATTTGTCGCCAGCCGGATCAGCCAGGAACTCGCCGCCGACGGCGACCGGAACTTTGCCGTGCTCTACCGCACCAACGCGCAGTCGCGCGTCTTCGAAGAAGTCCTGCGGCGGAGCGGCACGAGCTACCGCGTGGTGGGCGGCTTCAGCTTTTACTCCCGCGCGGAAATCAGGAACGCGCTGGCGTACGCGCGGCTGGCCTCGAACCCGCGCGACTCCGCGGCCTTTCTTCGGATCGTAAACACGCCGCCGCGCGGGATTGGAGAGACCACGCTCAATGTCCTCGAAGCCCTGGCGCGGAAGCGCAACCTGACGCTGCTCGAAGCGCTCGGGCACGAGCTTTCGGATTGCCCTGACGTGTTGTCGCCGCGGGCGATGAAGGCGCTCGAAAACTTCCACCGGCTGGTTCAGGAGCTCGCCCAGGACCGCGAGCGGCTCCGGATGGGAGAATTTTTCAGCAGGCTGCTCGAGCGCTCGGGGTACCTCGAGATGCTGCGGGCCGAGAAGTCGCCGGAGGCGCAGGACCGGTTGGAAAACCTCCAGGAACTGGTCAACGCCGCGGCGGAGGCGGAAGAGCGCGGGCAGCCCCTGGCGGACTTCCTGGCGCACGCGGCGCTCGTCTCCGACGCCGACGACTACGACGAACGCGCGCGCGTCACCTTGATGACCGTGCACAGCGCGAAGGGGCTCGAGTTCTCGACCGTTTTCCTCGTCGGCCTCGAGGAGGGTCTCTTCCCGCACAAACTTTCGCTCGAAGACGAAGCCGGCATTGAGGAAGAGCGGCGGCTTTGCTATGTCGGCATGACGCGGGCCAAGGACCGGCTGGCCCTCACCTGGGCCCGCCAGCGCCGCGCCTACGGCCTCGAAGGGGCTGAGGCGTCGCGGCCTTCCCGGTTCCTGGGCGAAATCCCCGAGGAGCTGCTCGAGCCTCTCGGCTGGCTTGAGACCGGACCCAAGCCCCGGACGACCTGGGAGAACGCTTTGAATTCCGTCGGGAGCGTCAGCCGCTACCTCAAAGAGCGCGGGCGCCCGCCGCGCGGTATTGTGCCGTCGCGGCCAGCCGCGGGCCCAAGAAGCCAGGCGCAGCGGCGGTGGAAGCTCGGGTCGAGAGTCCGCCACCCGACTTACGGCATCGGCACGGTCCTCGAGTGCGAAGGCGAAGGGGACGACACGAAACTGACCGTGAGCTTTCCGGGCTACGGAAAAAAGAAGCTGGCGGAAAGATATGCGCCCCTTGAAAAAGTCTGACGGGCGCGGCCGCAGCGTTTTCCCCGCGATGGTGTTGTCCACTGCATTAGCCTCGGGGTGGTGCTGCGCGGGGGACTCGCCGGTCTCTGAGGTCCTGAAAAAAACAAGCGAGACCTACAGGAACCTCCAGGCGTATCAGTTGGTCGCGGTTGAGACCTCCGTATTGTCGATGCCCGGAGGAGCCAATTCTAGCGAGACGCAGATCCAACTCGCGGTCGTTAAGCCCGGAAAGGTCCGGTTAGCAGTGAAGGATATGGAGAGGGAAATCATTTTGGTCGGCAACGGTGAGACCACTTGGACGTACCTCCCGAAGGAGAAGCAGTTCACCCAAGAGTCTGTGGCAGCCTCGACGGAAGAGGAGGAAAGTGGATCCGGCGACGAGGAGCAGGATATCCTGACCGAAACGCAGAACCTGTTGGTCTCCCGATACGTGGGTCTTGCGAAATACAGCTCCGTGGCAATTTTGGAGCGTGAAGACCGAATCAAGTTTGCCGGGAAAAAGGTCGGGTGCTACCGGATCGGATTCGAGTCGAAGGGGCGCACCCAGGAGTTATGGATCGATAAGGAGAGCTTCCTCGTTTTGCGATACAAGGAATTGAGCCGGTTGACGCGCAGCGGCTTCTCGGCGAGTGTAGAAATCACTCTGAACCTGAAGGAGGCTGAACTCAGGGCTCCACCCGATAATTTCTTCGAGTTCACCCCGCCTGAAAAAGCGCGACAGGTCCAGGCGTTGAACCTGCCGGGCGAGCGCGTGAACTTCGCCGGGAAACCCGCGGCCGAATTCACCCTGAAGGACCTTCAAGGGGAAAAAGTGAGCTTGGGTGATTTCCGAGGCAAGGTTGTGCTCCTCGACTTCTGGGCAACCTGGTGCGGGCCTTGCCGGGAAGAACTTCCGTCGATTGAAAAGCTGAACAGAGAGCTCAAGGGAAAGGGTCTGGTGATCCTCGGCATCAACGACGAAGATACCGGGACCGCAAAGAGCTTCCTCAAGAAGAACGAGTACACCCTGGAGACCCTGATGGACTCGAAGCGCGAGGTCCACCGGATGTACGGCGTACGCGCCATCCCCACCGTGGTCGTCATCAGCGCCACGGGGGTCGTGGCCGCGCGCTTCGTCGGCAACCGCAGCGAGGAACAGTTGCGGGCGGCCCTGAAGACTGCCGGCCTCGAATTACAAGGACAAGGAACAGCGCCATGAACACCAGGCAAATCAAGGACCGCGCGGAAAGAAAAAGGCTGAAGCGGGAAGCGCGAAGGAAGGCTGCGCCCAAGCCCAAACAGACTGCACCGCGCGGCTCCCTGAAGCCCAAAATCAGGAAGAAGGCTACGGGCGTCGCGGCCCGGAAATAGCGGGCCGGAAAACCGGTTGAGGCCGCGACGGCGGACTGCCCGCCCTTCGCGCGCTGCCGGACGCCGGTGGCTTGTTTTCCAAATCCTTTGGCCAGCCAACTCCTCCGCAGGAAAAGTATCGAGAAGCTTCTGAGCGAAGCCGAGGGGCCGGAGCATCGGCTGCGGAAGTCGCTCGGGCCGTGGTCGTTGACCGCGCTCGGTGTCGGCGCCATCATCGGCACCGGTGTTTTCGTGCTGACCGGCACGGCCGCTGCGGGTGAAGTCCTCGAGGTCCATTCCATCCTGAAAGCGCCGTTGCTCGACGTCCTGCTCCACGGCCAGCGCGCCCTGGGGACTGCGGGAAGGCCCGGCGCGGGGCCGGCGATCGCGCTCTCGTTTCTTCTCGTGGCCCTGGTCTGCGCGCTCGCCGGGCTCTGTTACGCCGAACTCGCCTCCATGATCCCCATCGCCGGCAGCGCCTACACTTACTCTTACGCGACGCTGGGCGAGATTGTGGCGTGGATCATCGGCTGGGACTTGATCCTGGAGTACGCGGTCAGCAACATGGCCGTGGCTGTGGGATTTTCCGCCTACGTGGACAGCCTGTTGCGCGGTTTCGGCTTGCATTTGCCGGAGAAGCTTGCCAACCCGGTATTCAGCGATTCGCTCAAGCCTACGGGCGCGTACTTCAACCTGCCCGGCTTCCTGGTGGTGATGGCGCTTACCGTCATCCTGGTGCTCGGCATCCGTGAAAGCGCCGGCGCGAATAATTTGATGGTGGCCGTCAAGTTGGTCGCGATTCTGATCTTTGTGACCGTGGCGTCTCAGCACATCCAGCGGTCCAACTGGAAGCCATTCATCCCGAACGGCTGGCAAGGCGTTTTGACCGGCGGAGCGATCGTGTTTTTTGCCTACATTGGTTTTGATTCGGTATCCACCGCCGCCGAAGAGAGCCGGAACCCGCAGCGGGACGTGCCTCTCGGGATCATCGCCTCGCTCATCGTTTGCGCCGTGCTGTACGTTTCCGTCGCGCTCGTGCTGACGGGAATCCAGAACTGGAAAGCCCTGCGCAACGCCGCGCCGGTGGCGAACGCGCTCTTGGCGATTCACCTCCCCAAAGTCCAGCGGTGGGTCACGGTGGGCGCGCTGACGGGGATGCTCAGCTCGCTGCTGGTGTATCAACTGGGCCAGGCGCGCGTCTGGTTTGCGATGTCGCGAGACGGCCTGCTCCCGCGGCCGTTTTCCCGCGTCCACCCGAGGTTCCGCACGCCGCACATCAGCACGTGGACGGCAGGGCTTTTCGTCGCTATTCCGGCCGGGCTTTTCGATATCGGCACGCTCGCGGACCTC
>QHZM01000541.1:1647-2670 GCA_003224665.1 Acidobacteriota bacterium | reverse complement strand
ATCGTGCCGGCTCGTTGCACAGCCGCAATTTCGGCAAGTTCCTCCCAGACGCACGGATTTCACAGCGCATCATCCATGTGGGCGTCGTCGTTCAGGACCGAGCCGCGGCAGACCGCTTTTACCGTGACATGCTCGGATTCCACGAGATCTGGCACGGCGGGATGACCGACACCCGCACCGACTGGGTGGACATGCGCGTGCCCGAAGGCACCGATTGGCTGGAGTACATGCTCAACGTGCAGAATCCTTCGCCGCGTACTTTGGGAGTGATGCACCACCTGGCGCTCGGAGTCCCCAGCGTCGAGGCGGGGTACAGGACGGTGACGGGTCGCGGATACAAAGATGGGAAGCCCTCGATTGGCCGCGACGGCAAATGGCAGTTCAACCTTTACGATCCCAACGGCACCCGCGCCGAACTCATGGAACCCAAACCCGTCCGCAAGCCTTGCTGCTCGCCCATTGAGGATGTCCGGTAATTCATAGGAAGTGGCGGCTCTCACCCCCCAAGCGCGATAGCGTTCGGGGAGTCAGGACGAAAAGCACGCTGCGCTGGTCGCATGGCCGGCTCTTGCGCCTGCACAGTGATGGGTTTGTCCGATGCCGTTGATGGGTCGCGCGAGGCTCGGCTTCTGCCGGGTTTAGACCTCGAGTTTTGCCGGTACCAGGCTTGGTTTTTCGGAGGAGGAAACATGAAGGTCGGAGCGCGGAATCGCATTGTGGGCAAAGTGACTGAGATTAAGAAAGGGAAGCTCATGTGTTTGGTCAAACTCGAAATCCCGGCGAGGTCCCGCATGGCTTCGGTGATGACGATCGAATCTCTGGACGAACTGGGGCTCAAGAAGGGCAACCAAGTTGAGGTCGTCGTCAAAGCGGTGAATGTGCTTTTGATCAGGGGCTAGCGCTGGGTGGCGCGCCCCAAATTATGCCGCGTTCTGGTCCCGAATTCTGCCGCTCGGGGACGCGGATTTTTCAGGGTATTTGGGGCGTGAAAAAGGACAGAGACGGCGGAATTGAGCAGTGGAG
>QHZM01000541.1:0-1596 GCA_003224665.1 Acidobacteriota bacterium | reverse complement strand
GTGGGGCCCGTGGCAAGAGCTAAACAAGCGACCGTTCCCTACGAGAACCCAATGCCGAAATGCCGAAACCTTTCGCGTCGTTCCATCACCTGTTCGGAAGTCTGACGATGAGCTTCGGCGGCCGTCTGCCCGGGGAGGAGAACGGAGGCCCCACTGCCTACACGACTTCGCTTTACCAGGATTTTCAAACCGCGCAAATAACTGAACTGCTGACTGAGTAGGGGCCGGTCGCGGAAGTGTGGATTGACATCCCGGAAGTTCTGGGCCGCGGTTATCGGACCTTCCTGTACGAACGTATTGCCGGGCTCCAACCTGATTCCGTCATCCTGATGAACAGCGGCATTGACAACGGTACGCATTACCGGGTGGACTGGGCCTGGCCTTCAGACCTCATCTCGCTGGAGACAACTTTGCCACCTCCTTCGGGTCACGTGAAGTGGCGCGAGATCGAGGGGAAGCGCTACTACCTTCCGGGCGAATTGAACAATCCGATTGGCAAGGAATGGTTTTACGTCGAAGGGGACCCTCCGAGGCCCGACGAGGAACTCCTGAGCATGCTGGTCGAATCGCGCGGAAGAGGGGTTAACTTTCTTCTCGACGTCCCTCCGGATCAGCACGGTCTGATACCCGACAAATCTCGAGATGCGCTGACACGCCTCGGCAAAGATGCCAGCCTCTAGTATTGGGCCACGATTTCGTACCGACCTTCTCGGCTGAGCTGGACGCTGACCCCGCCGTCTTCTGCTGCTACGATTGCTCCGCTGCCTATGTCGCCGTCTCTCCAAACCGGCTCACCATTCAGCTTTGCCTGGCGGACGTTTCTTCGACCCCGCCGAGGAATCAACACGGAAGCCGTGGTTGCTTTCGGCACGCTGCCCTCGATGCGAAACTCCTCTGCCGAGGAACGCCAGGAAACAGGGATATCTCCCCTTACGGAAGGGAAAACGCCGCGCGCCCATTCCAGTCCAGCCGGATGCGGTTCGACAGCAAAGTGGCTGAAGCCCGCGGTGACTCCTCGAACCCCCAGAACGTATGTTGTCAAATCATAGGCGGGCGTGGCCGACCAACCGTGGCATTCACTGGCCTCTCGACTCCAAGTCTCCCAAGTGGTGCTCGCGCCCGCGTCGATCATCTTTCCCCACAAGCCGCGAATCAATTGGACTAACCGCTCGAACTCACCGATATGCGCCAGCGCGGCGTTCACCCAGTGCATGAAGAAGGGTTGAGCCTGCACCACCTTCCCTTCCTCATCGAAAATCGACTGCAGGGAGGTCCACGTGTGGGGTGACGACGTCGTAGCCTCCGGAACGGTCGCCTTCACAATGGGTTTGAGGCGCTCCTGGTCGAAGATATACGAAAGTATCCGTGACCGCTTTTCCGGTGCGGCGATGTCGTAAAGCAGACACAGAGCGTTTGCCTGCTGGCTCACGCGGCGCGAGAGCACGCCCTCGACGTTCGCGTCCACATAAACTCCTCGGCGCTCATCCCAGAGGCGCTCGTTGATGGCCGTCCTGATATGCTCAGCCAAGCTGTCGTAGTGCTCTCGAGGTGCCTCTTCTCGTACAAGCTTGGCCATTTGGGCGGTTTCCCGCAAAA
>QHZM01000540.1 GCA_003224665.1 Acidobacteriota bacterium | reverse complement strand
TACGGCGGGATGGAATTTTTGGTCGGTATTTACTCGGCGAGTTTGCCGTGGATGATGGGGCGATTGAAGCCCGTGTATCTGGGGCTGACCGCTTTTCTCGGGCCGGACACCCGCCTGGCGCTTTTTGGCCACTTCCTTACCGCCGGATCTGTGCTCTTGCTACCCACCCTGTTGATGGGCGCGAGCTTCCCGGTTGTGGTGCGGGCAGGGTCACGCAGCTCCACCGATCGGCCCGACGCGGCTAACAGGCTTTACGCCAGCAATCTCGCAGGGGCGGCCCTGGGTGCTCTCATGAGTGAATTCTTGCTGATCCGCTTTTGGGGGCTGGGAAAAAGTCTGATTCTGGTAGCCATCACCAATGCGATAGTGGCCGCTTTGGCGGTAGTGCTCGACCGGCGCCAGTTGCTGGCTGCGACGCAGCCCGAAAAACCGGAAGAGAGAGGGGAGGCGGGAACAGAAAAGTCCGGCCTGGTGTTGCTCGTGGCCCTGGCCGGCGGCTTCCTGGTCCTCTTTCAGGAAATCGTTTGGACCCATATGGTGGGCCGTTTCCTGGACAACACGGTCTATGGGTTCGCTTTGATGCTTTTCGTCGTCATCGCGGGCCTGGGACTGGGTGCCGTTATCGTTGCCCGGAACCTGAGCAAACAGCCGGCAAAGCGGCTGCTCCCCTGGGCCTTCCTGGCGACGGGAACTTTGACGATGATCGTGATCCCCTTCTGGGATGATGCCCGGGTGCTGGCCGTAAGATACCCGATTTGGACATTTGTTTTAGCCATCGCTCTGCTGGGGGCCACGAGCCTGGTCCTGGCACCTTGGCGGAAAGTCCTGACGTGGGTCATCGCATCTTTCGCGGCTGTGTTGGCATGCGTTTACATTTATCGGACTTTTCATCCCGTTTGGACGGTCTTTTGGTTTTCTCACGGGATTGATTTCGCTGTGTGCTTGCTCTTCATGGCGCTCCCGGCCGTGCTGATGGGAACGCTATTCCCTCTCGCGCTCGAGTGGTATCTGCTCACGGCGAGGGGCCCCTCGCCGAGCGTGGGCCGGGTTTATGCCGCAAACACGGTCGGAAGCCTGGCGGGAATTGTTGTGGCCACGTTCCTGGTCTTGGACCGTTTCGGTGTGGAACGAAGCGGCCGAGCTGTCGGGCTGGCCCTATTTGCTTTGGGTTTGCTCCTCCTGTGGTGGATTACGACGCGCCGGCGGACAGTCGCTCTTGCGATCATCCCCGCTGTGGCCTGGGCTGCGCTCGAGCCGCCGTGGGACTTCTCGAAAACCCACGCTGTGCTGGGCCACGCCGGCCAGCCCGTGTACGCCCGGGAGGATTTGAACGGCGGCCTGACGACGGTACTTCGGAACGAGGACACAACTCGCCTTTTCACGAACGGATTGATTCAGGCCGGGACTGATTACCTGGTGGCGGACCAGGTCCGCATCGCGCTGCTGCCCGTGTTGCACGTCCGGGAAATGGACCGGGCCAAGGCGTCTACAACAATCCGAAAGTGAAGGTCCACATCGCCGATGGCCGGCATTATCTGCTGACCCACCCCGAAAAACTCAGCCTGTTGACCATCCAAGTTTCCCGGCTGTGGATGGCCGGCGAAGGCGATCTCTACACGCGCGAGCTTTACGAGCTTTGCGCCGCGCGACTGGCCGAGCGAGGCGTCTTGCAACAATGGGTTCCCTTGTTCAGGCTTTCGTTTCAAAACACTTTGATCATCCTGCGGACGGTGCGCGCAGTATTTCCCCACGTCGCCCTCTACCTCGGCGAAGAAAGCGGCATGATCGTCGCCTCGACTTCTCCCTTGCAAGTGGACTACGCCAAACTGCGAGCCATTGACTCCGATCCCCGGTTGAAAGCCGTCCTCGCGAGGATAAAACTGCCCAGCCTCTATAGCTTGCTGGGTGACTGCGTCCTCATCCCCGAAGGGGTCGATGCCTTGTTGGCGCATGAACCCGAGAAGCGGATATCCACAGATTTGTGGCCGCATCTCGAGTATTCCGCGGCCCGGCATTACCTGGAAGGTCTGACCACCGTTGCCTCCCGGCGATTCTTCCTGACCGCTCAAGAGTTTCGCACCGTTCCGATCGTCGGCGCGGACGAGGCGGCGTTCGACGCCATCCGAAGGTGGGTCCTCGAAGAGCGAGACCGCCGGGTGGGAACCCTCTTACTGTTTTAGTTTGAAAGCGCCGCCCGTCTGCCGGTCGAAAATTCCGGCCGGGCAGCATCTCTCCTTGCTGAATTACTTGTCCGGAGGAGCCGGGGGCGGAGTTTGTGGAGGTTTCTCGGGGAGGGTATAGATAATTTCGCCCGGGCGCGCCAGCCGCAGTTGTTCCCGCGCCTGTTTTTCGATCGCCTTGGGGTCGGATTTCAGCGCTCGGATCTGTTGTTCGAGTTTCTGATTTTCCTGTTGAAGCTGTTCGATCCGCTGCCGCAGGGACTCGTACTCCCGCCGTTCGCGTCGCAGCGCCAGCCACCCGTGCTCGCCGAAAATCTCGTGAACAACGAGCACGAAGCAGATCAGGATGAGTGCCAGGAAGGCGTTGCGGGAGATCGTCCGTTGTTCCCAGCGGAATAATTTCATGCGCTGAAGACGAAACTCTTGGCCGATTCCACCAAGCGGGCCAACTTCTCGGGCGAGTCCGCTTCGCAATAGACGCGCACCACCGGCTCGGTGCCCGAAAGGCGCATGAGCACCCAGGAGCCGTCCTCGCGGATCATCTTGAGCCCGTCCGTGCGGTCGATTTTCACCACTTTCTCTGAATCGAATTTGTCCCAGTCGCGCTTGAGCTTCTCGACGAGTCTTTGCTGCACCTCGGGTTCCAGGGTGAGGTTGAGCCGCACGGGGTAACAGGGGCCGACTTTCTTGAAGAGCTCTTCGAGCTGCTGGCGAACGGTCAGGCCGCGTCGGGCGATCGCCTCCGTGACAAGCAGGCAGGCCAGGATGCCGTCTTTTTCAGGCACGTGGCCGCGGATGCTCAGCCCGGCACTTTCCTCGCCTCCCAGCA
>QHZM01000041.1 GCA_003224665.1 Acidobacteriota bacterium | reverse complement strand
GATGTCCCCGCTTGAGCCGAGGGGTAATTGCGTCTTGAGCATTCCGGAGGTCGATGCTGGATACCCTCTCAGGCTTTTCCGATGACCGGTCCTGGCGCACCGGATCATTCCTGGACTGAGGGACTTCTCGTCTGCCTGTCTGACTCAAGCCAGCGGACGTACAGGCGCAGCCCCATCAGGACCACCAGAATGGTCACCAGCGAAATGGCCAGCCCTTTGCGCCGATAATCGCGTTCAGCCAGAGCCTTCACTCCTGCCTGAAAGGTCAGCGCCGCGACCTTGAGCCCGGCGTTAACGTCCTCATCCACGCGGGTCACCCGGAAGCTGTGGAAGGTCACTCGGGCCTTGGTCAGAGCGTCGCGTGCCTGCGCCTGCTCCAGCCTGGCTTGGCTGACCTCCATGCCGGAGCGCTCGGCGCGATCGAGAACTTGATCTGCTGTGTTGATGGCGGTCTCAAGTTGCGCCAGTCGCGCGTGAATGTTTTCCGCGGCCTCATAGCCCGCATCTCCAGGAGAATGGCACTTCACGCAGGTAGATTCGCTCCCCATACCGATCATGGCATCGGTTGGGTGCTCGATGCGGTGGTTGCTGTGGCAGGTCACGCAGGCCGGCAGTCCCATGGCCTCGAAGGGGGCCTTGTGCGGGCTGGAATCGAACAGTTGTGCCTGGAAGACGTGACAGGTGGAGCAAACAAACTCGACCGAGGCAACCCCCGGCGGTGCTGCGCCGTGGTTGCCGTGGCAGGTCGCGCAGGTGGGCGCGCTCAGATCACCGCGGACGATAAGGGCTTCGCGATGGACGCTCGCGGCGTAGCCCGCGAACTGGTCGGTGGGGATCGAGTAGCCCTTCATGTGCTCAGAGTTCGAGTGGCAACGCGCACACGTCTCCGCCAGGTTGAGGGGATGGACGGTCGAGCGCGCGTCGCTCGCAGGGCGAATATCATGCACTCTGTGACAATCGGCGCAGACCGCCACTTTCGTATCACCACGCGCAAGCCGCTTACCATGGATGCTGGTCTGATACTGGCTGAACTGGTCGGTGCGCAGGGAGGGATTGAACTGACGGATGTAGGCCGCGTCGGAATGGCACCTCGCGCAAAGCGCCGGAATCTCCCCGCGCCGAATCTTCCCGCGGAACCCAGCGGCGCGACTCATGGAGACTGTGGGATCCATGCTGCTGGGGTCGCCGCCGTGGCAACTGGTACAGGTCAGGCCCTTCTGCGCGTGGATATCCTGCCCGAAGGATTCCGGGCTGACCTGGAGGGGCGGGTCAAGCGCGGCGTGGCAGTCAAGGCAACTGTTTTCGCTCTGTGCTGGAGCTGCGGCAGGGAAAAAAAGCAGAGGCAGGCCAAGCCTAAGGAGAAGAACAACGTGATCGCGGAAGGGTCGTTCCGCCATGTTCATCATCCCGAGCCTTTCAATCTGTTTTCCGACATTCATTTCGCGGCATACCCATAGACCGTCATGGCGATGATATAGGCCACCGCGAAAATTCCAGCGCCCAAGATCCATTGTCTCGCGCGCCCTTGTCCGTTCCGATCGAAAAATGGCAGAAGCAGCAAGAGCAGCCCGCCCGCGCCGAATGCCAATACCCCAAGCACTTCACCATCGATGAACCAGACCTTTGCGGGGAGCACCTTCAGCGTTTGGAACATGAAAAGGAAATACCATTCCGGCCTGATGCCTGCGGGCGCTGGGGCGAAGCCACTGCGCTTCGAGGGACCGCGGGACACTGATTCCAAAGCGCTGGACGAGCGCGAGATGCAATGCTATGAGCAGCGTGGTGATGCCGGGAAGCAGTGCGACGTGGAATCCGAAGAAGCGCGTCAGCGTCGCCCCGGTGACTTCTTCGCCCCCGCGTAGAAAGACCACGAGCCACTTGCCGATCAGGGGCACTTGCCCCGCCACCTCGGTGCCCACCTTGATGGCAAAGAAGGCCAGCGTGTTCCAGGGCAGCAGGTAACCGCTGAAGCCGAAACCCAGCGCTAAGAACAGCAGCAACATTCCGCTGACCCAGGTCAGCTCACGCGGCTTGCGATAGGCGCGCAGAAATAAGACGCTGAACATGTGCGCGAAGGCGGTGAGGATCATCAGGTTTCCGGCCCACGAGTGGATCGAACGCACCAGCCAGCCAAACTCGACCCGCGTCATGATGTACTGAACACTCTCAAATGCTTCGTTCGCGCTCGGCCGGTAGTAGAGCAGCAGCAGGATCCCTGTGCCCACCTGGATCAGGAAAAGGAAAAGGGTGATCCCGCCGAGGAAATACCAGTGGGAATAACGGTGCACCGGAACGGTTTTCTTGCGCAGCGGTGCGATCAGTTCGTCCCAGCCGAACCGCTCGTCGAGCCAATCACGCACCCGTGCCAGCACACCCACCTCAGGCCCCGCGACGTCGGTCCACGACGATTTCTTCGCCTCGCACGTGCACTTCGTAGAGCTCCAGCGGACGCGGGGGCGGTCCTGCGACATTTCGGCCATTCAGGTCATAGAAGCCATTGTGGCAGGCGCACCAGACCTGGCGCAGGTCGGGGCGGTATTGGACCGTGCAATTCAAGTGCGTGCAGACTCCCGACATCGCCTTGTAGTCCCCGTTCTCGGTCAGGACCAGAATTCCCGGACGGTTGCCGAAGCGAAAGACCTTGCCGGAGTTGCGCCTCAGATCGCCCACTCGGCCGGCCACCACACTGTCCGTTCCCAGATCGGGTTGGGCGGGTGGGACGAGATAGCGAAGGATCGGATATAAGAACGAAATCGCGGAGGCCAGCAAGCCGCCTCCCAGAAGAAACTCGGCGAAGCGACGTCGCACCGGCGACTGCGCAACTTCCCGAGGCACCTGCGCGGCCGAGTCCTTAGGGCACATATCGAACCTCACACGAGAGCAAACATCCCCACGACAATACGATGCTTGCCGCAGGAGGATAGCGCCCACAACTGGATTTGAGCGTCTCCTCCGGGCAAACGGCAGGATAAGAATTCCAGAGGGGGCTGACTTCCCTGAGGGGGTTGAGCTGGTTGCTCTGTTCGCGTCCGTTACGGGGTCTTGGCATGACGGCGCGTCTGTTCTGCCCGGTGCCGGCGTCAAGCAAGAGACACCATGATCGGTACGAACGCCCGTCGAGTCAAGAAAATAAAAGCGCTGGCGGAGAGGGTGGGATTCGAATCCACACATGAAGGTCTTGCAGACTTTTTTAATTTCGCTATCCCGTTGGCTCGTCTTGCGTTTACGCCCGCGCTCCTACCCGATTCTACCTCCTATTTAGGCCCCATTGTTCCCAAATTTGAATGGAGGCTTTTGGACGTCTACAAACGAAATCCTTCACCGTTCGACGTCCAAGTTGTTCGCACGTTTTCCTAATCGGCGTTGAAAAGCAAACGCGAGTTCGACGCCGGTTGCCGCCACGGTCCAACTTATTTGACATTTTCATGAAAGTGAGAGAGGGCAAGCGAATATCCGGATTTCTAGCCGGACGAACAGACTGAAGGCCTAGCGGGATTTGAACTCTCGAATGCAGGTTTGCAGAGGGCTCATGATTCTCTGAGAAGAAAACCGAGCATTGCCCCTAGGCACCGCCACTGAGGGTGAGGAACAAGAGCAGGTAGCGCTTCAAGTTGCTCGTGATGAGGAAGTTCTCTCTAACGTGCTCATGGCCATTCTCACCCAGCCGCTCGGCGATGGAAGGATTCGAAAGTAAGAAGCGAATCTGGTAGGCAGTCCCTTCGACGGAATGCGCCAATACGCCCGTCAACTTATGTATGACCTGCAAGGGGATACCGCCTACGGCGCTGGCGACGACCGGCTTTTTCTTCCAAAGGGCTTCCGTGACCGTCAGCCCGAACCCTTCGCGGAGCGACTTCTGAACGACGATTGTGGAAGCCCGTTGCAGAGCATTGATCTCAAGCGCGCTCCACGGAGGCAGCTCCAAGATGTGAATGTCAGGATCATCACCGGCCGCCTCCCGCGCCTCGGAAAGGACTTGTCCGCCTTCTGGGTCGTCTGCGGCGCCTCCGCCAGCCAGTACCAATTGACAATCCTTGTATTTGCGGGCGAGCTTGTAAGCCTGGATAACGCCAACTGGATCTTTCAATCGATCGAAGCGGGACACCTGCGTCAGGATGGGGCGCTTTGGGTCAATCGAAAACCGCTCCAGTGTCTTTCGAATGAAGTCAGCCTCCAGCTCCTGGTTTTTCTGCGAGAGCGGATCGATGCAAGGGAAGAAGAGATACTGTGAAATGGGCAAGGGTCGCGTGAAATTCGGCGAAGAGACAAGCACAGCGTCATACCGTGGTACAAACTGCATGAGAAAATCCCAGACGAGGGGATTCGGGTTCGACACGTCAATGTGACACCGCCAAACCCAGTGGGGAGGACGAGAGTTGCGCGCCTTGATGAGGGCGACGGGTTGCGGGTCATGAATCACAACGAAATCCGCATCGAAGGAGTGGTGGCGGAGGTTCTGTTCACTATAGGAGAGGAAAAGCTCGAAAGCCTGCGAAGGTGCGTCGTAGGGCGCGCCATGTAGAGCATTGTGAAACGCTTTGGTAACCTCGAAGAAATCATTACCTCCCGTGATGACCCCCCACTCGCAGGACAGACCCACGTCAGACAGGAGTGGCACGAGGCGGTTCAGAATTTCTGCTACACCCCCGCCGACCGCAGTCGAGTTGACCATTTTGACGGACCTGCCTGCCAACCGATTGGCCAAGGCACGTATCTCTCCCACCTCAGAGGGGCCCACCACAGAAAAGTAGTCCTCCAAGGAGGCGACCTTCCCAGGAGTGCTGGCCGCAGGCGTTGTCAAGCTGCTAGCCAAGGGGTGGCCTCCTCCAGGATGTGCTGCCGCACGCCTTCGAGCGTATTTGTATAGATATCGATCAGGTCAATTCGGTCACCCAGATCCTTTAGGCCAAGGCTTTCTTCGAACCAAAAGGAAAAGTCATTCACTGTAAGTGGCTCGCGGAGGCGCGCAGCCACGAAATGGTAGTGCACCGTATGGATGCTTACGTGGCGGAGCCCCTCGCAGAACTCGGCCAGTGTTCGAGCCTGCCACGGCGTCGGCACCGCCACCGTGACGGCTTCACAGAAATAGAAGGGCTCAAACGCTTTCCGTTGGGCAGCATTCGGCACCTCGTGCAAATAGGTCTCCAGTGCGTGGACGAGATCAGTCCGCAGGGCGGCCAAGTTTGCATAGTGCCGGATGTCGAGCGAGGCCAGCCGCTCGGCAAGTCGCGGCTCATTGCAGGACGCGAGAGCCCACTGCGCGAAATCGTTGGAAAATCCTTCGGTCAAGAAGTGATGCTGCTGCAGGCTTTGAAACGTATGGTTGAAGACCGACGCGTCGGCGCAATTCCTAATGTTCTCCAGCAGATCTGCCAGCGTGTGAGCCCGCTGACCCGTGATGCGGACCAAAGTCGCAGCAGCAAAGAATTCGAACGGCGCTATAGCGACTCTCATACGATTATTTTACACACGCGCTGCAGGAATTTGCACACCTCTCCTGGAGAGCGCAGATAGAAGCGCGCGCGGCTTAGGCGCGGCCTGCCGACGAAGATGCCGAAATCGTTTTTGCTCAAACAGGCAAAAACACTCTCATCCGTGGAGTCGTCCCCGAAATAGACCACCGCGGGAAAGCGCCCCCTGCGAAGTCGAGCCACCAAGGCTTGCACCGCAGTGCCTTTGGTGCTTGCCCCGGCAGGGAGGAACTCGAACCCTTTCTTTCCCTCCTGAAGCCTAAACTGAGCGGCGTACTGGCGAGCTATCCGGGCAAGCTGTGTCCGCGCGGAGCGTGCATGGTGAACGCTGGCTCCACGATAGTGCACAGCCACACTCGCGATCTTGCGCTCGATCCAAACCTTCGGAAGGCCACGCAGGGCGTGCCGCAGTTCTCTCGTAATCTGTCGGAGCGGACGAGACCGACGTGGAGATATACGCAGGCTGGGGCCAAGGCCCGGCAACGCCCACTCCAGTCCGTGACTCCCGACGTAGCAGATGTTCTTCAGCCTCACGAGGCGCTTCAATTGGCTCAACTCCCTTCCGCTGACAATCCCGAGTGCAACCCGGGGCGAACACGCCAGTTTTGTGAGCGCTGCTCGGGTCGGCGCTGGAAGTCTGGCTTGGGACGGATGGGCAACAATCGGTGCCAATGTTCCGTCATAGTCGAAAAGCAGAATCAGGTTCTTGCCGACAAGGATTTCTTGGATCTTCGGCCATTGAGACCAGAGCGAACGCAATCAACATCTCCTTACCGCGGCTTCGCTGCCTCAGCCTTTTCGAGCTGCACTTGAGAGAGCTCCGTGATCAGATTCGCCGCCCAGCAATACACATTCGCTTCTCTGACGGTGCGGCGCATTCTCTGCATCCGGCTCGCTCGCTCTTCGGGGTTCATCTCCAGTGCACAGCGCATGGCTTCAGCTATTTGCTCAATGTCGTAAGGATTGACGATCAAAGCGTCCTGCAGCTCACGGGACGCACCCGTGAAACAACTGAGGATTAAGACTCCTTGCTCGTCATCGCGGGCGGCTACATATTCCTTGGCGACAAGGTTCATGCCGTCATGCAGAGAAGTAACCAGACCGAAGTCCGCCGCCCGATAGTAGGGTTGGATTTCTTCATGAGTGTGGTGGCCTTTACGGAAAATGATTGGCTTCCACTCTTTGGTCTGGAAACGCGAATTGATGCGATCTGCTTCTGCCTCCACCTGCGCGACAAGATCATGGTATTGCTTGATGTGAGTGCGGCTTGGAGCTCCCAGCTCCACGAACGTCAGCTGCTGGCGATAGACCGGGTATTTTTCCAAGAACCGCTCGATTCCTCGAAGCCTTTCGAGGATGCCTTTGGTGTAATCGATACGGTCAACTCCTACCCCCAAGTATGACGCCTTCACGCCAAGCTCTTTGAACAAGCGAACTCTTACTTGTTCCGCGCTGGATTCTACCGAGGGTGTTGAGGCATCATTGGGAAGCGCGATGCTGATCGGAAAGGGCTTTACCCAAGTCGTGTGACCATGCCGATTGACTGCGAAACCCTCCCAGTCAATTCGAGATTCGAGCGCTCGATCCACTGTCTCCAAGAAATTGTTGCAGTGAAACTGGATATGAAATCCGATGAGGTCCGCTCCCAGTAACGCATCCAGGAGTTCCTTCTGCCATGGGCAGATGCCAAAAGCCTCCGGGTTCGGCCATGGGATGTGCCAGAAGATGGCCACACGTGCATCTGGCCGCCTTTGCTTAATGAGCTGCGGCAGAAGGGCAAAGTGGTAGTCCTGGATCAGCACGCAAGGCTCTTCGGTTCCTTCTAATTCTTCGAGAATCGATTCCGCGAATTTGAGATTGACCGCCTGGTAGTCGGACCAATCCTCAGCCCGGAACGTGGGCCTTGTGTGAGCAATGTGGCAGAGGGGCCAAAGACCTTCGTTGGAGAAGCCGTAATAGTATCCTTCTTCTTCTTCCCTCGTAAGCCACACCCGTTTGAGAGTGAAGTGCGGGTCATCCGGTGGTACCCTGAGCTTGTCACATTCGTCCGCAGTTTCCCGGTCGGCATCCCCTCCTCCGTGCGCGACCCACGTTCCCCCACACGCTCTCAAAATCGGCTCCAGAGCAGTCACCAAGCCACTCGCCGGCTCCATGACCGCGATCTCATTTCCTTTCCGAACATGCATGTAGGGCTCTCGGTTGGAAACCACAAATAGCGGCCGCCCCTGCAATTTACCCCGGACGTGCTCCCTCAAGCGTTCGGAGGTCCATAATGACTCTGCCGCTTCTCGGAGCCGTGCTTCCTCTTGGGCCGCAGCCCTGGCGGCAGAAAGGCTCTTGGCGAGATGGACCACCTCTTGCGCGAGAGGTTTGAAAAGGTCCGCCTTGGGTAAGCTGACTTCCGCCGAAGTCTCGCCTGTCCTGAGCCTCTTCATGGAAATGAAACTCGCATCATGCAGAATCACCAAAACTCCTGCCAGGATTCCTTCCCGATGCAGAGGCAGCGCATAGATGTGGATCAGCTTTTCGTTTATCGTTTGGAATTGACCATAACCCTGGTCGGTGCGAACTGCTTCAAAGGCGGCTGCCGGAGAGCGAGTGAAGCTGGGCGGCAAGCCCGAAGTGACAGCTAGAGAGCGACCATTTGCGTCGTAGACCGCCACGCCGCTGAGTCGCTTGCGGTTGCCAAACCTTTCCACAATCCGCTGAAGATTCCCAGATGACTTGCTGTCGAGTAAAGGCTCGACACTCTCTTGAAGACTTTCGGCCAAAACCGCAGCCCGTCGCTCAGTTTCTTCCCTGAGTCGTCGCTCTTCTTGCCGGACCTGGAAATAGGAAAAAACGAGCGCAACGAGTGTGACTCCAACGACGAGCGATAAGATCAAACGAAAAGTAATCCGCATCGCGATATCATCTTACACTGCTCACTGACGCCAGCGGAATCTTGTTGCGTCTGGAGGATGAGAAACTCCAAGGCCAAACGCAAACCCACGGGTTTCTCCCCACGCAGATACGTATCTCTCCCAAGGCGAAAGCCCATCGCGTGGCTCTATTCGTTGGCTGCCATCTCCACGGGAGCTGTGCCAGCTGGAAACAACAAGCGCAGTAGGGGCGGTGCCACCAGCGTGGTAATCATGCTCATGAGCAGGACAACTGTGTAAATCCTGTCCGAAATGGTATGAAGGCTTAGGCCCACCGCAGCGACAATCAACCCAACCTCACCGCGCGGCACCATCCCGACACCGACGCGCAGCGCGTCCTTCCAGCCCATACTCAGCGAGGCTAGGCCACAGCCGATCAACTTGCTCGCGATGGCCAAAAGGCACACCACACCAACCATCTCAAGGAGGTCTCGCTGAGCGAGGGTACGCACGTTGACCTGAGTTCCCAAGTAGACGAAAAAGAACGGCGCCAAGAATTCGTACACGGGCTGAACCTTATCATGCAGGCGCCACTTCGCGCTGTGGTCAGCCAGCGCCAAGCCGGCCAGAAACGCACCGATGATCGCTGCCATGCCA
This sequence comes from Acidobacteriota bacterium, assembly GCA_003224665.1. Classification (GTDB taxonomy): domain Bacteria; phylum Acidobacteriota; class Terriglobia; order UBA7540; family UBA7540; genus QHZM01. Next base: position 2,357 of record QHZM01000041.1, on the reverse strand, counting down.
ATGTACACAGAGGCGAGCGAAAGCCCCAGGCACAGCAGAATCGAGAGGACAAAGGCGGGATTGCTGCTCTTGAGCCCCGGCACTGCCGGCTCGAGTCTTCTGACGATTCGCGGCCCGAACAGCAATATCAACAGGGTGAAGCTAATGGCTTCCGCCGCCACAATCGCGAGCTGCATATACTTGATGCCACCGGCTGAAAGGCTGGTAACAACGGCCAACACGATCATCCCAAGGATGTCGTCCAGAACCGCGGCTCCTAGGATCACCCGCGCGGCCCGCGTAAAGAGTACATTCGCGTCTTTCAGGACGCGCGCAGTGATGCCAACGCTAGTGGCTACCATCGCGGCTGAACGTGTTTCAAGGCCAACGGTGAACAGCAGAAAAATGACGCCGATCTCCGCCAATCCCGCGAGCATATCTCCCGGCTGAACCCATCCGAGCAGGGACGGGCCGAGTAACGTCCCTGCTAGGATCTCGCCGACAACTGCGGGTTGCCGCAGGCGTTCGAAGATTTCCGCCAGCAGCTTGGCTGCCCCGTAGATCAGAAACAGGTTGAGAAGAAGCTTTGCCGAATGGTCCATCCGTTCCTAGGATCACAAGACGGATTCGAAGTACAAAAATGCTGCGGTGCTCAAGTGCAACACACGGCCCGAGTAGCCTAGCAAGAGAATCCGAGTTCAACCACCAAAATCACCCCGCAGAGCGCCCTAGATTGTCAAAGCCAAGCTGAGTCGGCTTCTGCTACCACACGGGCGCGCCACTCGAAATCTCCTCCCGTCGCGCCCTCACCCGGGCCCGCTGAGCGGGACCACCCTCTCCCTCGGAGTCTGTGTGGCAACTAGCGGAGAGGGAAGGGTTGACAGGTTTGTATAATGCGGGGTGAGGAGGCCCGCGATGAGATTTTTGCCTTATAACCCGGATCAAGCCTATCTGTTGCCGCCCAGCGTGAAGGACGTGCTGGGGGAGGATCACTTGTGTTTCTTCGTGCACGAGGTGGTGGAGCAGTTGGACCTGAGCGGATTCGAGCAGGATTATGTTGAAGAAGGTCCTCCTGCCTACGCGCCAGCGCTGATGGTGAAGGTGTGGCTGTACGCCTACGCCCTGCAAGTGACCTCGTCGCGACGGCTGGAGCAGCGGATCCGAGAGGACCTGGCGTTTCGCTACCTGGCGGGCGGAGCGACGCCCGACCACTGGACGCTGAACGCCTTTCGCACCCGGCATCGGCGAGCGATCAATGATCTGTTTCTGCAAGTTGTCGAAGTGGCGCGCGGTCTGGGGATGGGGCGGTTGGGACACGTGGCGATCGACTCGACGCGGGTGCGGGCCAACGCCTCGCGACGCCGGATGGAGACGGAACAAGAACTGCGCCAGCGGCTGGCCCGGACGCGCAGGGAGATTCGGCTGGGGGCGCGGCAGTTGTCGCGGACCGATCCCGACAGCCGTTTTCTGCACGAGACGGGCGGCGGCTTCACGCTGGGCTACACCGTGGACTTGGCGGTGAGCGACGATCATCTGATCGTCGCCGAGCGCGCCACGCAAGCGGTGAGCGATAGTGCTTCGTTGGTGCCCATGGTGGAGCAAGTGGGGCAGGCGTGCCGGGAACGCCCGGCCGAAGTGAGTGCGGATAGCGGATTCTTTTCGGTTCGGAACCTGAAGGCGCTGGAGCAGCGGGGCATCGAAGGGTACCTGCCGGACGCGCACTTGACCGGGGAGCTGAAACAACGACGCGGTCCGCTGAAGATGCGGGGGGACTCGCCCGAACACTGGCGCATGCGGGCGCGCCTGCGCAGCCCGGCGGGACAGGCGCGCTACCGGCGACGGCAGGCGCTGGTCGAACCGGTGATCGGCGTGCTGAAAGAGCAACGAGGGATGCGTCGCTTCCGGCTGCGCGGTCTGGGCAAAGTGGGCGTGGAAGTGGCGCTGATGTGCACTGCCTTCAACCTGACGCGGTTGTGGCGGTTCAGCCCGAGAGCGTGAGGGGGCCGCACAAAGCAATCGCCCCTCGCGGAGTCGAGAAAACTCATTCGCCCAGCTCATAACCTCCCTCTCACTGCCACCCGCCGCCCCCACGCGCTAGTTCTCACACAATCTCCCTCGGGGAGAGGGGCCGGGGGTGAGGGCTCGGACCGTCACTCGATTATGTAGACCTCAATACGTTACCCCTTTGCCGTGAATAGCGCCCCAACCGTGATGCCAGTCACTCCAAGCTGTGACTTCCGTCACGATTTACGCGTGCGCCGCGACTGTAGAATTGTCTCGAGAATTGAAAATAGAGACTTCAGCAAGGAGGGAGCTATGGGCAGCACACGGTTCGCACAGACACTGACGTCGGAGGTAGAAAAAAAGCAATCATCCAA
>QHZM01000040.1 GCA_003224665.1 Acidobacteriota bacterium | reverse complement strand
CCCGATAGGTTACGGCAGCGCTCGCGCCACGCGAGGTGCCCGAGGCTTCGTACTGATTGATGTTGATGAAATCGGGATCCGGCCGAACCCTGCTCCCGGGAAGGGGAGCGTTGATGTTTCGCGTGCGGTAGAGTTCGACACCGCGCACGGCGGTCAGTTCCAGGCCGAGAAAATTTTGCCCGCGCCCCAGCCTCCGGTCAACCGCCATGCTCCCCTGCATCAGATAGGGCAAGCGGATGCCAGGAGCGATGCGCACGATGCTGGGCGTCGCCAACGCTGCGGTCTCTCCGGGACCGAACGGGTTCGGATAAGCGGGGTTGGAGACGACGACCTGACGGACGGTCGTCCCGTTTTGGAGGAGGCTCTGCTGCTCCATAAACGTCGGCTCGCGGTCGTCGAAAACACCAAAACCTCCGCGCACGACCATCGCTCCGCCTCCCGGCGAATAGGCAAAAGCCAGACGCGGAGCGAGGCTTCGGTAGTACGGCACGTTCGACTGGAACTCGTGGCGCAAGCCGAGCATGAGAGATAGGTTCGGGCGCAGGTGAACATCGTCCTGAGCAAAACTGAAGTACTCGTGTTTTTGGAAGAAGATGGTCGGGCTGCCCACGTTGATTGTGAAGAGGATAGGGAGCCCCTGCTCGTAGCCCGACAAGCTGGAAAAGGTGAATGTGCCGTCGAAATTCGAGGCATCCTCGGCATAAAAGAATCCCGGCCTTATTCCTCCTCCAAACCGAAACATATGCCGGCCGTAGAACACTGTCGCGACGTCCTCGATGTCCCCCCTTCGTTCGTTCAACCGGCGCGAGACCTGCGTCCCACCGCTGCTGAAAGCGCCAAGGACAATGATTGCCGGCGCGTTCGTGAGGCTGGTGGTATCTTCGCGCTCTTGCTTGTAGTAGAGGCGCAGGTGATTCAAAACGTTTGGCGAAGGGATCGCTGTCTCCAGTATCTTGACTTCGTTTCCGTGGTTGAAGATGTCAGTTCCCCGCTCCGGCAGGTTGAAGCCGCCAACGCCTAGCTGGTCAACCGACTTGTTTTTGAATTTGTAACTCACGATGACTTTGTGGACGGGGTTGAGGTGGTAGTCCAATCGTCCAAACAGGCGCACATCGCGCTCGGGTGTTTTGGAATCTCTCACAAACGGTCCGGAAGGAGTGAGCGCGTTGATTAGGGAGGTGTTGTTGAAGGTAAAGTAGCGACCCGCCACGAAGAAAGTCAGGTTCTTGGAAATAGGGCCGTCCAGTTCCGCCTCGCCAATCCCACGCTGCTGAAGCGGCCGGACGGCAGCGAAGGCGTTACGCGCGTCGAGCGCCGAGTTGCGAAGCATCGCCAGGACAACGCCCCTATAGCGGTTGTGGCGTCCGCGCCGCGTCTTGATTTCCAGGCGGCCCTTGCCGGGGCGTCCGAACTCCGCCGAATAGGGACTGGCGTCCACACGCACGCTTTTAACGCTCGCCGAGGGCATGTCGAGCGAATCGGTTTCGACCCCGTCCAGGATGATTTTCGGACCGGTTGCGCCCAGGACCGCGGGATTGAGAAAGAGGGAAGGAACGTCCAAGGGATCTCCATTCTTCGCTGGTAAGTTTGACAATAATTCCTGGCTGAGGTGTAGGGCGTTGTTATTCTCCTCCGCCAGGGCAACAGGTTGAGCGCCTGCGGCCACCGTCACCTTCTCCGTGACCCCGGCGACTGCCAGTCGCACTCGGAGGGGTGAAGAAGACGTTCGGCCGACCGTCACCGGAACTTCAGCTTGCTTGAAACCTCGCAGTTTTACTTGCAGGACGTATTGGCCGGCAGGGACGTTTGAAAACTCAAACTCCCCTTCGTCATCGGTCCTCGTGACGAGCGGCTGACCACCGGCCGCAGGCGTGAGCGTAACCTCCACGCCTGTCGTCGCCGTGCCGCTGGGGTCCTCGACGCCCCCCCTCACGCTTGCCGTGTTTTCAGCTTTTGACCCGAGAGAAATCGCGAGCGAAAAGACCACAAGCATGCATACGTAATTGGGTCTCATCTCAGTTCCCACCGTTCGGCAAATGTCATGGGCGTCTTCTCTGGTGTCATGTCACCGAAGTGCGTTGGATAAGTCGGCTCCGTAGCAGCGGCGGAAATTAGCCCGCGGCGTGAGCCGCCGGTTGGCAAACCGTCCCTCCGCCCTTCCCCTGTGCCGCCCGGGCAGGAGAGGGGTGCCGAAGGCAGGATGAGCGCCGCTTTGCCCGACGTAGCGCTTCAGCCCCGCATTTGCCGCCCTGAAGGCGGCGCCGCATTCGACAGAGGCACAGAGGCTCGCTTACGCCAAAACTTCGGCTCGAGTGCGCGCCTGTTCCCGCACAGCCTTCTGGAAATAGGGCAGCACCCTTCGGAGACCTACGCGGCGAGAGACGACTGGGGCCCAACCCAGAATCTGCCGGGCCTTACAGATGTCCGGACGGCGCACCAGGGGGTCGTCCTGGGGGAGTGGACGATGGACGATCTTGCTCCCGCTCCCCGTAACCTCCAACACCTCCCTGGCAAGCTGCAGGACCGTTACCTCGTCGGGATTTCCCAGGTTGACGACCAGCGGCTCCGGCGAATCCGCCAGCAGCAGTCGGAAGATCCCCTCGACCAGGTCGCTCACATAGCACAGGCTGCGCGTTTGCCGGCCATCCCCATAAACGGTCAGCGGCTCACCGCGGAGCGCCTGAGTCATGAAATTGGGCAGGGCTCTTCCGTCCTCCAAGCGCATGCGGGTGCCGTAGGTGTTGAAAATTCGCGGGATTCTTACGCGGAGGCCGTGGGCGCGGTGGTAGGCCAGAGCCATGGCTTCCGCGTAGCGCTTCGCTTCGTCGTACACACTGCGCGGCCCCACAGGATTGACGTTCCCCCAATAGCTTTCCGGTTGGGGACTAACTTGGGGATCGCCATAAACTTCCGACGTTGAGGCGAGCAGGAACGTTGCGCGCTTGCCTTTGGCCAGCCCAAGTGCGTGGTAAGTTCCCAAACCCCCCACTTTCATGGTGTGGATGGGGAGGCGCAGGTAGTCCGGGGGGCTGGCAGGGCTGGCAAAATGCAGGACGTAATCTACCGGCCCCTCGATAAAAAAAGGCTGTGTAATATCGTGGTGAATAAAGGTGAACCCGCGTGCGCTCGTCAGTTGGGCGATATTATCTTCAACCGACGTCTTGAAATTATCCAGACAGAGGACCTCAAACCCCGCCGCCAGCAGTCGCCCACACAAGTGAGACCCCAAAAAACCTGCGCCGCCGGTAATCAATGCTCGCCTTGGCATTCTTATCTCCTCTGCTTGAAGTTTGTCGCCTTGCACGCTGCCATACCGTCATTCAGGGCACTCCCCTCAACCCGTCCTCGAGGCTACTTACGATCAGGCGGACAGTCGGGTTGCCATCTTCTATTCCCCCCCTCGAGATATCCCCGCCCGTCTGCGGCTCGTCTTTTGCTTGTTCAGGCATCATTCTTTCCCCTTGCGAAGGTGTGCGTAAATTCCGCCCAACGTGCTTGCTTCCCTCACCGCCGCAAAAAAGTCCGAAGTCTGGGCGACCAGCCGTCCGTCCTCAACCACCAGCACCGGGTCGCAGCCCTTGAGCGCATTTAAGCGATGAGAGATCAGGAACGTCGTGCGGCCCCGCATCAGGCGATCCATCGCCTCGACGATTGCAGCCTCCGTGTCCACATCAACGGAACTGGTGGGTTCGTCGAGGATGAGGATGGGAGCGTTCTTCAAGAATGCGCGGGCCAGTGAAATACGCTGGCGCTCACCGCCGGAAAGGCACATCCCGCGCTCCCCGACCAGGGTGTCGTATCCCTGGGGGAGCAGGGTGATGAACTCGTGAGCGCTGGCGGCCTTGGCCGCCGCGATGACCTCCGCGTCGGCCGCCTCCGGCCGCGCGTAAGCAATATTTTCGGCGATGCTGGTAGAAAACAGCACAGTCTCCTGGGGAACAAAGGCGAACTGGTTTCGCAAGTCCTCCAGCCTGTAGTCGCGAAGGTCCACGCCATCGAGAAGAATCAGGCCCGAAGTGGGGTCATAAAAGCGGAGCAAGAGGCTTACCAGAGTGGTCTTGCCGGCGCCCGTCTCCCCGGCAATGCCTACGCGCCTTCCCGGGTCGATATCGAACGAGACCTGGTGCAGGACCGGACGGTCCGGACCGTAGGCGAACGAAACCTCTCGGAAGACGATGCCACCCAAAGCGCGCACGAGAGGCCGCGCATTGGGCTTCTCGACCACCTCCGGCGCCTCGTCGAGCAGAGCAAAGGTTCGCTCAACGCTCGCCAGGTGAGATTGCAAGGTCGCTGACTTTTTGGCCATGGTTTTCAAGGGCTCATAAAATTGCGCCATATAACCCATCACCAGAAGAAGGTCCCCGAGCGTGAGGACGCCTGATTGGACCTGGTGGACCCCCAGAAGCAGTACCGCACCCGTCCCCACAGCGGTTGCCAGTCCGATGACCAAGCCATACTCGCCTTCGACGAGAGCCAGACGAAGCCGCGCTCGCATGCCTTCGACGGAGCGTTGCACAAAGCGGTCTTGCTCGCTTTCTTCTCTTACGAAGGCCTTCACCACGCGGAGGCTCTGCAGTACCTCCTGGACCACGGCTAAAGCAGATTTTTCCAGGACTTTCACCTCGCGGGACCCCTTGCGAAGTCCGCGCCGAAAGCGCTTTCCAACCGCGAAAACGATTGGCGAAATCACCAGGGCAACAAGCGCCAGCGGCCAGGCGATTCGCGCCGTGACGTAGAGCATGCCGACGAGCGTAAAGCTCGAGCTGATGAACGGGATGACGTGGTCAACGGCGATTGCCTGGATGGCCATCGCATCGTATTGGAGGCGGTAAATGGACTCCACGGTGCCCTTGGTGTCGTGGAACAAAAGGGACAATCGCTGGATGTGCCGGAAGAGCTCGGCTCGAAACTCCAAAAGAAGCTTCTCGCCTACGTAAGTCCGTAAAAGCGATACCGCCATAGCCTGGAGCTGGCTAAGCAGCGCTATGGCCACTAACAACCCGACCGCGAGGAGTAAAGCGGAGCCGTGAGAAAGAGTGCCGGCTTGCCGAATGAACACCCCGAGCAACCTGGGCAGGGGACGCGAGCCAATCCCACTGTCCACCGCGATTTTGAGCGGCAAAGGCATCAGCAACGCTAGGGGGGTTGCGAGCAGGCTGAGCAGGAAGAAGCCGGCAATGTGGGCCCAATAGGGCTGCGCCTGGCGGAGCAGCCGTCGGAGAAGTACGAGGTCGCGATTTTTAGCGATTGCCATTGCTTACCTGTTGAACTCTAGTTACATCAACGAGCGGGCGGCGCTCGCCGAAACGCCCGCTCAGCGCAGGCGGGGCAGCGGACGGTGGCGGGTCCCCGCGGGCGGCGTACTCCGCCGCTCTGCAGAAGTACTCCGCCAAGAGTCGCGGCGCGTCCGGGACGCCCTTGAACCCCGGGATGCTGCACATGTCCACGACGTACGGCTCCCCCTTGCTCTCGACGACGTCGACGCCATAGAGATCGATGCCGAACGCTTGCCCGCAGCGCAGGGCGATAGCGCGCAGTTCCGGGCCGGGCGTGAAAGGCTCTCCGTTTTTTTCCGCTTCGGTGCGGCGCGGGAAGATCTTCTTGACGCCGAACACCTGGTCGCCGATCACATAGATCTTGCGGTCGCGCCCTTGGGGCGGGTGGTAGCGCTGGGCGAACAACGGCGCGTGCCGGTCGTACGGCACCGCTGCGAGCTCGGCGGCGCTGTGAACGATCCGGACGCCGTAACCTCCGCCTCCCTGATGCGGCTTGAGGATCAGCGGTCCCGCGTCGAGCAGCGGACCCGCGTGTAACGCTCCCGCCAGACTGAAGGCGAGGCCGCTCGTCTTCCGCAATACGTACAGGTCGTGCTCCACCCGGACGTGCGATAGGTCCACGGCCTGGTCCACGGGGTAGACGAGGTCGACGTCCACGCCCGCCCCAGCGAGGGCCCGCATGACGAGGGACGTGTAGCTCCTGCTGTGGAGCGAAGTGCGGGGAAGCAAGAATCCAATGCGCAGGCTCTTCATGACAGCGTCTCACTCAGGATCCCACCCATGATCTCCTCGGCGTCGAAGTAAGCCGCAGCGATCTCGCGGGCGGCGCGGCAGTGCCGCTCGTAATCGGTATTGATAGTGTCGAATGCCGCGGCCGCTTCGTCGAGCGACGAGAACCGGAACATGCCCTCGCCGTCGGGGAGATAGGCGCTCGGTCCGGTGTGCTGGACGATCACGGGCTTCCCGCTCGCGAGGTAGCACACCGTCCGGTCGCTGACCCAGGCGTTTTGGAGCCGGACGAAGAATGGCTTCGCACAGCTCCACTCTCCCCGCGACTCTTGGATGTAGGCCTGGTACCGCTCCGCGGTGCAGGCGACCTCCCGGGCATCGCGGATCCGCCAGCCGTGGCGCTCGAGGAGGCACCGGTCCTCGACGTCCCCCTCCGCCAGCAGCAGCGCGAGCTCAAGCGGCTGGCTCGTCATCTCAGGGAGTGTCGCGTACTCGAGGAAGGCCACGCGCTTGTTGTTGTCGTAGCAGACTTCCTTCCGGTCTTCGTTCACCTTGACCCACTTGCCCGACCACCACCCGGCGACGGTGGTGAACGCCTCGCAGCGCGGGTCGTGGACATAGGGCCAGAGGTCGAGGCACACAGGTGGACGGATGTGCACCCACCGGAGGCCGCAGTCAGGAAACCGTGCGGCCTGTGTCCCCACGGTTTCGCCGATCGTGAAATAGACATCGTGGGAGGGGACGCGGAGTTGTCCGGTGCTGATCCAGAGTTGTGTGAGCCCCGGGTCGATGTCCACGAGGGCCGTGCGGTGCGCGCAGGCGAGCATTCGTGGGTCGATGGCGTAGTGAAAGTTCAGCATCAGATCCGCACGCCTCAGTACGGCGTCCGCCACGGCCTGAGTCACTCCGACGTACTCGATCGGCGCGTCCGCGCCGTCGCCCAGCGTGTACAGGAGAACCCGCCCGCCCAACCCGAACTGCTCCATCCGCTGGAAGAACGTCGCCATGGCGCGCGCGTCGCGAGCGGGGTCTTTTCCGTGGCGGAACTGCTCGAGCCAGTAGACGTCGCACCCCAGCCGCCGCAGCCCTTGGGCGTACTGCATGTACACCCAGAAGTGCCCGCCCCCTTGCGAGCGCCACGCCGTGCCAGATGACGCGATTGGCGTACCGCGCGTACTCCGCGGTCTCGAACAGCGCGTTGAGGTGGTGCGTCGGAGGCAGGTGCCAGCCGGCGCGCCCCACGGCGCTCCGGTAGGCCTCCAGAATCCACGGGCGCTCGGGTCTCGGGAACCGGTAGAGGAACGTCGAGACGTCGTAGCTCACCGGGCCCACCGCCGCGTGATCCCAGTCGATGAGCCGCGCCGTGAAGCCGTCGGCCGTGGTCGCGACGAGCGCGTTCGTGGTCCAAAGGTCCCCGTGCAGCAGCGTGTCGGGGCCGCCGAGTGCTTCGAGCATCTGCACGCGACGGGACAGCTCGGCCTGGAGCCGGGAGAGCCGGTCGAGCAGGCGATCGCGCAGCGCGCACTGTTCCGGCGTCGGCTCGACCCGGGGCGGCGCCAGCCCCTCGAGGACGGCGATGGCGTCGCGCACGTTCGCCGCGAAGAACGGCGCGCCGAGGCCACCGCAGTAGTGGCGACACTCCGGCAGCAGGGCGTGGCGCGCGGCGCGGGTGTGGAGCTCGGCAATGAGATCCACCACTGCGGCCACGCGCCGGTGATCCGGATACGAGGGCTCCAGGGCCCCGTCGCCCAAGTCTTCGTACACGTGCCACACCCACTGTCCCCGCCGGTCCGCCACCGTGGCGAGGAGGTGGGGGCAGCGATCCCCCAACCCGATGGCCGGAAGCCAGCGCCGCGCCACGAGCTCGTTGCGTCGCCCGAGCCACGGGTCGAGGCGCTTCAGCACCACGGAGCGCGCCTGGCCGACCGGTCCGACCCGCAAGCGCCACACGCGGGATTTCAGCCGCGTGACCACGGCGGGGCCGGCGCCAGCGCCAGCGTCGAGGAGCCCCTGCTCGAGGGCGTGGCACAACTCGCCCGCGCCCGGCTCGGGGGTGTCGATGATGGTCGAGAGCAAAGC
>QHZM01000039.1 GCA_003224665.1 Acidobacteriota bacterium | reverse complement strand
CAAAATCAGCGAAGAATGCTTTTCCGAGGAAAAGCTTTGGTCGAGGAGATGTCCAGAGTCACGAGGAGTAGGCGGAACCCTCATGCGGGGCCAGAAACGAGCGTCGAAGCAGAGTATACGGCGAAAAGGCCCTTCGAGTCCACCACTACTCGCCGAGAAGCAGTGCCGATGCCTTTGCGGCCCAGGCAGCGCCTCTCACCCTGGAAGGATTGAGGCAGGTCAGGCGGCTCGGCGCGAGCCGCCTCACCCCGCTCAAACTCGTCGAGTCCCTAGCAAGTAATCCCAGGTTGGCAGGAAGACGTTGAAGTTGTGGCGCGGGTTTCGATGATGGGCGATGTGCCAGCGCGCGAACCACGACTTGGGATGACCGTGGATCCAGGCGTGACCCAACTCTAACGCCGCGAGGTAGGTGAGCGTGGACAGCGACAAAGTTAGCGCGACTGAGCGAGGAAGCAGGGCGAAAAAGGCGATGAGGTGGAGAAGCACGGCAACGAAGGCCCAGTGGTTCAACAGTCTTCCGTCATCGTAGGCGTGCGTGAAGAACGCCTCGTGGTGGGCGTTGTGGACGGCGTGATGGCCGCTGTGAAGGAGGAAGCGGTGATACAAGTACTCGATGATGCCGACGTATAGCCAACCGGCGCCGAATAGGACCGCGTAAGACATCAACCTCATAGATCCCTCTCACCTTATTAGACGGCATTCGTGCCTGCCTCGCTGCCCAGCCCAAACAGTACGAAAGTACTATGTCTCGCGCGGCGGGCGCTTTGCTCGTAGGCGCAACAGGATGCACGCTCTGTTGCATCACCACGCGCGACTCTGCGGGGCGAGGCTGAGGAGGGTCGGGGCTTGGTAACCTGGGGCATCGTGCGCGAGTTCAGCGAGCGGGGTCCAAAGAGTCAATTCGCGCGGCCCCTGAAACGTCGGGCCGCCCACTCTGGCCGATTCATTCGCGGGACTGAAGCGAAAAGTACAGGAAGCCTCGCGTCGTTGCCGGGACACGCAACGGCCTGCTAGAATGGCAGCGGCATAATACGATTTGGCGCGCGATCTCGTGGGCCAGTCGTACTTGTCCCAAGACGCTGGAGTGGCGGAATTGGCAGACGCACGAGACTCAAAATCTCGCGCTGGTTACCCAGCATGGGGGTTCAACTCCCCCCTCCAGCACCAGCCCTTCTGGACGCAGTGGAGGCCCTTGCACCTTTTGAAATCAGAGTCAGCAGGTTGCGCCACCGGAGGCGGACGATTTTCCGCAAACACGGCCGAAGGCGGGCGATATCCTGGAGCACAGTAGATTGCGACCTGGTGAGGTGAATAGCTGGCGGAGCAACTGACGGGTGAGCAAACGTCAGTAAGGCCACTGCTTTTCGATGCGCAAGATTAGACGTCGCAACAGTGACCGGTCGCGGTGAGACATTTGAGTAAACGCAAAGGCGGTGCCGACGTCGGGAACGCACCGCTTCGCCGTGGCAGGCCGCTTGAGCGAACCCCGCTCCCTATGAATCCGATGGTGATAGGTGTTTTGGGCTTCACTCGCCTGGCTCGCCGTCTTGCGTGCAGGTAGGCCAGACCGTAGCTCGTCACCCCGTCAGCGGGCCGGAAGCGTGCCCAGGTAATGCGGGCTTGGGCGAAGACGTTAGCCGCATCCTGCATGTAGGGAATCGCAACTCCCACGATCTCTCCCCCGGCATACCGGTTTCCGCTCTTGAAGCAAACCCCGCCCTCTGACACATTTTCAGTCTCGACGATGTCTTCGCCGTGACGCGGCGATCTGACGCACCCGGTGAGGTTGAGGTTGATCCGCGGGTCAACGCGTTCGTCCTCGGTCCGTTGCGGCACGGAGAGCGCGGGTTCACCAATCAGCGGATCGACGGGCAGGGTGGCCGGTTCGATGAGCAGGTTCCGAAGTGATGCCTCGTTCCAGACGGTCATATCACTGCAGTGTTCGCAGGCTCGCGAAACGCAGCGATTTTTGTGGAAAATTTCCACTTCTCCTATGGTCAGGTAGCTCACCGCGCATTTCCCGCAGCGCTTGCATTCCAGCAACATACGAGCGGCTGCCATTTCGGATTCGGTGGCCGGAGGAAAGTCAATCTCCCAAAGGTTCGCATTCGGGTCCGGCATTTCGAGGCCGTAGAGGTGACCTTCGGGGGATGAGCCAAGTTGGCTCACAACGTGACATTTGGTTTCTCGACCCGTCCCGAGGCAACGGATCCCAAGCTCCTGCCCGGAGGCGAGCGGACGATTCACGCGAATCAGCGCTCCATAACAGCCGATCAATACTGTCCGCGCTTCGGGCATGTGGTTTAGCTATTTCACTAGTCTAGGGCGAACGTCACCACAGGGGAGCCAGCGTGCGGAGACATTATAACTCTGTCCGTCAGAGCAATGAGCACTGTCGCGGGCGATTTTAACCGCCGAAATACGACACTACGATGGAAAGAATAAACGGGGCAGAGCTATCCGCTCCAGTCCCTGCGATGCTCCCAGATCGAGTCTGCGGTCCGAAGCGCCAGGGCTCCGATGGTAGAAGTCGGGTTGACGGCGGCGCTTGTCGTAAAGCAGCTTCCATCTGCGATGAAAAGATTCTTGACGTCATGGGCGTGATTCCCGGCGTCGATCACCGAATTCCGAGCGTCGCTGCCCATGCGCGCCGTCCCCATCAAGTGGAAGGCAGGGGCGATGATGCCGCTATCCAAAACCTCCACGGCCCCGGCGGCCTCCAGCGCCTTCCTTGCCATTTTGGAGCCGTGGTCAAGCATCTTCAGACTGTTTTCGCTGTAAGCGTAAACGACGCGAGGTGCCGCGATGCCATTCGAGTCCTTCCGGTCGGAGCTGAGTTCGACGCGATTGGTCTCCTCCGGCAGGTCTTCGCCCAGAATTGTGACGCGGACGATATGAGCGAATCGCTTGCGCATCACCCGGTGGTGGTCCGCGCCCCAAGGCACCGGCTGATTGACAAAACTGCCCCAGGCCTGATGCAGCGGGCCGAAAGAACGTTCGAGCAGGAACGTGTAGCCTCGAACAAAGCCCCGTTTCAAATCGGTCTCATAAAACTGCTGGCTGAAGGCGGGGATGCCGAAGGGGCCGTGATAGCCGTCCATCCGCTCCTCGAAGATGCCCTCGAGGAAGCGAAACGGGTGGATCATGAAACATTTCCCCACCATCCCCGAAGAGTTCGCCAGCCCCTGCGGGAAGTATTTCGATTTGGAATTCAATAAAAGGCGTGGCGTCCCGATCCCGTTCGCGCACACCACCACGACGCGCGCCAATTGCTCGTGGAGGTCTCCCTTGAGGTCGTAGTAAAGGGCGCCACGAGCTCGCCCGTCTGCCTCCATGGTGATTTCGCGCACGCGCGCCCGCGTCTTCAGGACAGCGCCTTTCTTCAAAGCTTTTCCAACACGCCCAAGGGCAGCGGCGGAGTGGGACGCGGCGACCTGGGCGGGTTCGCCGGGTCCCCGGCAAGCCCGGCCACGCCCATCTCGCGGTCGTTCAAGTCATAGTACGACTCCAGGTCTTCGTAGCGGATTGGCCAATCGTCCGCCACGCCGTCGAGCGTTTTCACTCGAAAGTCCGAAGGATGCATGCGCGGGAAGTGCCCCGTCCAGTGGATCGTGCTTCCTCCCACCGCGTTGAACATCAGGACGTCCGGCGGATTGGCGCCGGCCGATACGACGGGATAGTCCTGGGGGAGCCTCCGCACGTTGGGGCTGAAGTGGAACGGCCCTCGCCGCAGCGAAGTTTCCCACTCAGGACGCGTGGAGGGGTAGTCCGAAGGCTTGACCCACTCGCCCTGCTCCAGGCAAACCACCTTCGCGCCTCGGTCGGCCAGGCGCCAAGCCAACGCTGCGCCCGCAGCGCCCGAGCCGATGACCAGCACATCCGCCTTCTCTTCGGCCACCTTCACACCTCCCGGTAATATCTCGGTCTTTTGCGGACTTCGCCAAGCGCGCTCTCGTCGAATGGCTTCATGCTCGGACCGCGCTCGTTCGTCGGATGGAACTCGTAGCCGATAAGCTTCCAGACCTTGGGCTGGAGGTAGTACGCCTCATAGGTGCAATCACGAAGGACTTTGAACAAACCCGGAGCGGCATGCCGTTCCATTTCATCGAGCACACGCGCGCGCTCGGGACTTGAAAGAAGCGGAAATTCTTTCTTGTAGCGCGAGCGGCTCTCATTTTCCAGCGAGGCCAGCGCCCTCCGGACGTTCTGCTGAAGCTCCGGCATCTCGCGAATCAGGTTCTCCAGATATTCCAAGCCGCCGACTTCAGTCGCGGCCGGCATATCGTCACTTGCGGGAATGATCTCATCCATCGCAGCGCCGAGGACCTTGAGCTCCTCGGGACTGAGCTCGCCGGTGGAAGGCTCCTCCTTTTGCGCCCCGATCACTTTAGCGACGGAAGATAATCCGACCCACATTGAGCCGCCCGTGACAACGGACCCTGCCATTCCCGCTCGAAGGAACTTGCGTCGCGACCATCTCTTCTTCATGCGTGCCCTCCGCTAGTGAGTGGTTGCCCCTGAGTTGGAGCTAGATTGTGCGTCCGGAAAATTCCTAGATCAAGTCCACCTGCCCCGCCGGTTTTTGGTTGCGAAATATTCCCAAAATATAATTAGCAAAGCTAGACACGGGATCGCCTCCAGGCACAATCAAGCGAATCAATGTGTCCGGCGTGCACCAGCGACTGAAGTCCCGGGAAATATCTGATCGAAATGGCCTCTCCAGCGGTTCTTTTTCCTCGCGAAGCCGGGCTAAATTCGGGAATTCCAGTTAAAATCCCAGACGATGCCGGGGAAGGTCCCGCGCCTGCTCGCGGCGCTCGCAGGACTCTACCGAGAGTTCCGAATTATGGTGACAGCCCTTTTCTGTAACGGCGCAGTCCTCAGCGCCGAAATCGCCGGTGGGGACACCGGCGCTCCAGCCGAAATTGTCACTATAATCTGTAATCCTCAATAGGCTCCAGTCGAAAGTATGAATTCGAAAATGAGGAGGGAGGTCGTCTCAACCTATGACCAGAAGATTCGTTTGGTTTGCTTTTTCCGTTCTTTTCGTAAGCGGCGTCACGCTTGGCCAAATCGCTGATGCGCCGCCCAGCCCTCCGCCAGACGAGCGTTTCAAAGCCGACATCCTGATCGTCGTGGCCCATCCCGACGATGAGACGATGGTGACGGGCTACCTCGCGAAGGCCATCTTCGACGAGCACAAGCGCGTTGCCGTCGTTTTTGGGACCCGCGGGGATGGGGGCGGCAACGCGATGGGCTACGAGCAGGCAGCTTCGCTCGGTGCCGAGCGCGAAATTGAGGGCCGCCGGGCGCTCGAATCTTTCGGCGTGATGAATGTCTGGTTCCTTGGCGCCCCGGACACTCCCGGCCAAGACGTCCTCCGCTCGCTCGAGACCTGGAACCACGGCTCGGCCCTCGCTCAAACGGTGCGAATCATGCGGCTCACCCGTCCGCAGGTCGTCCTGACTTGGCTTCCGGGCTATGTGGCAGGCGAAAACCACGATGACCATCAGGCGGCCGGCGTTATCGCCACCGAGGCCTTCGATTTGGCCGGCGACCCGACGGCATTTCCCGAACAGGTGTCGGCGCCGCGCGACCGCTCAAGCATCAGCAATTTGACGGAGGGCTTGCACCCGTGGCAGCCGCAAAAAATTTACTACTTCACGGATGCCTCCCATACCGGCTTCCTCGAAGGAAAGGGCCCGCAATATTCCACCAAAGCGGCCTCGCCCTCGCGCCATGTCCCGTACTACCGGCTGGCCGCCGAGGAAATGAGCTTCCACCTTACGCAATCGGATACCGGCCAGATGGCGAAGGAAGCTCTGGCCAAAGGAGATTTTCATTATTTCGAGGAGCCCGTGCGCCTGATCCTCGGCAAATCGCTCGTGAAGTGCGCGCCGACGGACGACATTTTTGAAGGCACCGTTCAAGGCCCCATCCCTTTCCGTTCGGTTCGAGGGTATAGACCCGAGGCTGTGCAGGGAGTGTCGCTCGAGCTCGGCGGCCCTTGGGCCTTTTACCGCGAGTTCTGGCGCGCTCACGGCATCGAAAACCTGGCCGCGCTGCTGCCGGTCCCGGAAGTGGCTATCGGCGCGGGCGAGACCCTCTACGTGCCGCTGGTCGTCCGCAACGATTCCGACTTGCCCAAGACCGTAAAGCTGACCGCCGTCCTGCCTCCGGGCTGGACCGAGCGCGCAGGCTCTGCCCGGTATCCGGTCTCTGCCCACGACCTTTATCCGGCCCAAGTCGTTTTGGCCGCACCTGCAGGAGTGAAGCCTGCCTGGTACGAGTTAACGTGGAAAGCGGAATCGGATGGCCAGCCCGCCGGCTCCGTCACTCTCAAGGTCCAACTGGCGTCCGGCGGTTTACCGCAGTGAAAAAGGAAGGGGCGTCTTTCGCAACCATTGGACCAATTTTGTCTTGTAGAACATCCACTCCGGGTGGCCTTCCCAGTTTTCCATGCCGTGGGGCGCGCCGTCGAGCAAGATCAACTCGAACTTGGCGTGCGCCGCTTCGAGACGCGCCGTGTATTCCTTGGCCTGACCGTAAAGTTCGTCCCTCGTCCCCTGAATAATCAGCATGGGCGGCAAATCGGCTCGAGTTTGAAACGCGGGCGAGTAGCGCCGCAGGTCGTCATTCGTCCAGGTTCCGAACAGGCGGTCGAACATGGCGCACTGCTGCGCGTCGAGCGTCCAGGCGGTAAAGTCGTAGACGCCGTAAAACGAAACCACCGCTTGAACCTCGCAATCCGGGCAGGGTTCCGAAGCGAGTTGCGTCACCAGGTGCCCGCTTGCTGACTCGCCGAGCAATGCCAGGCGCGCGGGGTCCACGTGGAACCAGTCCGCGTGCCCACGGATGAAGCGAATCGCGGCGCGGATGTCTTCGAGTTCCTCCGGCACGCGCGCGTAGGGCGTCAGACGGTAGTCGATTGAAAACCATGCAAACCCGGCGCGCGCCAGCGGCTCGAAAACCGGCGAAACGTAAGTGACCTTGTTGCCGGCTTCCCAGCCGCCACCGTGAACGATGACGACCGCCGGGAACGGCCCGTGACCCTCCGGAATGTAAGCGTCCATACGCAGGTCGAGCCCGCCCGGGCGCGCATAGGCAATGTCCTTCCATAGGCCGCGGCGGTCGCCTCGCAGCCAAGCCGTCAATTCTTCTTTCCAGGCCCACTGGTCCGGACGCCAGTTCTCAAAGTTGTGAATCGCGCCGGGAACGGAAATAAAATGACAATCCACCATCTTCTTGCACAGAGCCTCAGCCTCCGTGGCTGGCGCTTCATCATCTGCCGTGCCGTGAAACATGAGCACAGGCACAGCGGGCAACGCCGCCTCGTTTCCGCTTCCTGAAGCAGCCGGCCTAATCCCAAAGGCGGCCACGCTCCGCGCCCCGCCTGAAGCGGCGAGCCGAAGCGCCACGACGGCGCCGGTGTCTTCTCCGATCAGGATCGGGTCACCGTGGATATTGAATCGTCCGGGACACCGGATGTAATCGAGCGCCGCTCGGACGGCTTCGGGCGAGCGGTAGTCGGTCGAAAACCAGGCGTAACCCGCGCGGGTGAGCACCTCGAAGAGCTGCGCCACGTGAGTTCGTTTGTTGCCCTGGCTTCCAGGGATTACGACCGCCCAGGGGCGCGGTTCTCCGGGCGGGGCGTATGCATCGAGCGTCTGATCGTCCCGGTAGGTGAGGTCACGCATCACGTCCGGCAATATGTAATTGCCCGCTGGCCTCGGCGCCGGCGGTGGCGCGCATCCTTGCGCGCCGCTCATAGCAAGCCAAAGCGCGAGCGATAAAGGCATCAAGACAGACTCCGGCGCAAATCGTTCTGCACGCCTGTGTGGGATGAAAGACGAGTCCCGAGACGGAGGAGAGCGGCGCGCCGAGGCGCCGCTCCCTCCGCCCGCGGGATCCGATCAGAATCGGAAGTGCAAGCCGAATTGCATCTGGCGCATCGTGGCGCCGATCGCGAGTCCGAAGATTTGACCGGCAGTGGAATCATCCACGGTCGCGTCCGGCAGCCCGAGGTTCGTGTGGTTGAAGGAGTTGAAATTCTCCCAGCGGAATTCGAGCGTCTTGCCTTCCGTAATCCGAAATTCCTTGGAGAGCGAAAGATCGAAGACGTATTCCGCGGGACCGCGCAGCGAGCCCTTCGCGGCCGTGCCGTCGCTGAACTGCCGTTGCGGAGCAACGTAGGCGCTCGGATTGAACCACATCTGGCGGGTTGGGTTCGACACATCAGGATTGCCAATGATATCCGGGCGGACGCCGCTGAAATCCGTGTTGAGAAGGGGCGCGAACGAGATCGACGGCGTGAAGGCCGGGCCCGAGAGCAAAGTGGTGATGCCGGCGAAGCGCCAGCCGCCGGCAACAGCGTCCACGGCGCGGTTGGCGCTGGAGGCCCAGCGGCGGCCCTTTCCGAACGGCAGGTCCCACATGTTCACGAACGTTAGAGCATGGGTGTGGTCCCAACCGGCGGGACCGTACAGGCTCTTAAAGTCGTAAGAGTTGTCGTAGGTATAGCCGCCCTCGGTGTGCGTCATCGCCTTGGACCAGGTATAGGTGGCGAGGAAGTCGAGGCCGTGCGAGACGCGCTTCTGAAGTTTCACCTGGAGGCTGTTGTAATTTGACGTGTCGCAGTTGCAGACGTCAAAAAGCGGCCAGGTGATGCCGAACTGGAAGAACGGACGTCGCGGGTCGAAGTCACCCGGCCCCGGCACCGCCTGGTTCGTCGCCTGGTTGACGTACAGGTGCCGGCCCACGTTCCCGACGTAGGCCACATCGAGCGTCATGTCCGGACTGAACTGGTGCTGGACGGAAAGGTTCCAGAACTGCACCAGCGGAACCCGGTAAGAGTCCGGCGGGAAGAAGTAGAAGAACACCGACAGGTTGGACTGGAGCGGGAACCGGCCATCCGTGCCTACGACGGGATTCGCCGGCAGCGGCGGGCCCGGGAGCAAACTAAACGCCGGCGTGTAAGGATTTGGCTGGCTCAAGACCTGCGGGTTGTTGATGGGCGGATTGAGTTCGGGGTTCTCACCAAAGATGGCGCCGAGCGCGCTCGGATTGAAACTGTGCCCGTAGCCCGCGCGGACGACGGTCTTCGGCCGCCACTGGTAGGCGACGCCCAGGCGCGGCACAAAGCCGCGGTTATAGGCCTTGACGCCCATGTTCTTCGGCACCGAGCCGATCCCCGCCGCGAGCATCTCGCCGGTGGTCGGATCGAACATACCGGCTCCGCCGGGGTGCGCCGCCGTTTGCGGAAGATAGTTTTCATAACGGAGACCATAGTTCACGGTCAGTTTGGGAGTGACGCGCAAGTATCCTGCCCGAAGAAGAACAGACGAGTCTGGCGGAGTCCCGGTGTGTAACCGATGCCGGTAAAGAACCGATCGAAGCTGCTGGGCTGGCCAAGCAGAAAGGAGGCGAGCGCTAAGCCTGTTGGAGCGGTGCCATTCGTCAACACGTCGAGATCGGCGCGCCCCGTGACGCCCTCGGTGAACTCGCTTTCACCCGACCGGTGATCGTCGCTCGGGATGCGGAGCTGCTGGCCGCGGCGGAGGTCTATGCCCCACTTGAACATGTGGTTCCCGCTCTGCTTCGTCCAGTTGTTGACAAATTGGAAGTGGTTTTCGATTTGGCGCAACGGGCAGTTGCACTGGTTGACACCCAGCGAATAGCCGAAGGCGAAACCGCCGCTGCCGTCAATGGTGAAGGCCG
>QHZM01000038.1 GCA_003224665.1 Acidobacteriota bacterium | reverse complement strand
GCCGTTGTTGCGAAAGAGAAAATTCGGCGGGCCGTTCTGAGCATCGTCGTACGGCACAGGGAACCGATACTGGTCCAGGCCCTGGTAATAAAGGTAGAGACAGAAATAGACATCCAGCCAGCCATCACGGTCGTAGTCGGCGACGGCCGCGCCCGTGAAGGTCCCCTGGGGCGGCTGGGCGAAGCGAAAAGCGCCGGTCTTCAATTGAAACTTCCCGTTCTTCTGATTGAGGAAGAGTAAGGGCCCGCTCGAGCGTACGACCAGCAGGTCCTGAAAGCCGTCATTGTTGAAGTCCGCAAAAAGCGCGCAGGCAGTGCTATCCAGCACCCCCACGCCGGCTTCGTCCGTCACGTCCACCAAGGTCCCATTGCCGCGGTTTCGGTAGAGCCGGTTGGGCAGGCCCGCCGGCTGGCAGACGTACAAATCGTCAAACCCGTCGTTATCGATGTCTCCCACAGCGACGCCATTGTTTCCGTAAACGTCGATGCCGGAAGCCGCGTCGAGCACGCTTCGCCAGTAGTCCGTCCCCCGCAGGAGCTGCGCGGCGTACGAGGAGTTCCCGCCAAGCACGCTGGCCGTGATGTCCGAGAATATTGGACCCGTGGCGCCCGCCCGGGTTTCCTCAACCGCTTTCCAAGTGCGAACGCGCAGGTCTCCTTGCGGGCTCCTTTCCCACTCGATCTCCCATTCCCCGACGCGCTGCTCCAAAAAGGATGCCGTCCCCGGCCCGACCAGGTCATAGCGAATGCGAGTCTGAATCACCTGAGGAGATGCCGCCAGGAGCCGGAGGCTCATGACTTTAAATTCCGCGGTCGTGAACCGGGAAAACACGCTGAAAGAAGACGCGAGGTCGCGGACGAAAAACTCTCGCCCCAGCGGCGGCCCGCCCGGAATTCGCGCGCGGCGGATCTCCAGCCCCGAATAGGAACGCAAGAGCCTTTCTTCGGCCGATCCGGGTGAGAAGGCCGCGAGCTGCGGGGAAAGCGACTTCCTGATGGTTTCGAGATCGGGTGGATTGCGCGCGAACGCGGCTGTCCAGGCTTTGAGTACTCCCTCAATCTCCTCCGCGTACTTTTCAGACACGAAAGCGTCGAGGCCAGGCTGCACTTTTCGGATCACTTCTTCGAGGGGAGGCTTCGCTCGGTAGTGAGGCCTCAACCGAAAGTTCGGGCCGGCGGTCTCCGCGTCCGCGAAGAATGCCATCGGCGCCGGCATGGCGCACGGAGCCTCGCGCCAAGGGACCGAGACCATCGCGGCCGAGACCCACTCGAGGAAGTCTCGGCGTGAAACGACCGAGCCACGGGTCTCTTTGGAGTCCTTCGTCAAATGCTCTCTCCGCAAATCAGTCGCTGATGAGTGAGATTAGCAACGAGAGGCTCTGCAGTCAAAAAATCTGAAGCGAGGCCGCTCGAGCGGGTTCAAAACGTCAGGCGACAAGCGGCTCGATGACTCGTCCTGATGTTCCCGCCAGTTCGAGCCCGAGCCAGTGCGCCATCGTGGCGGCAACGTCAGGAAGTGAAGCGGAGGAAAGCGGCTTTGAGACCGCCCCGCGCGATGAAGGGGCAACGGCGAGCATCTCATCCACACCTTCGGCGAGGAGCAGATAGAGCGTGTGGTCTCGATAAGGCAGACCTTTTTCGGCGTTGAGCCAGATGTAATACGCGAGCAGCTCGGCATCGACGAAAGACCAATTGCGGCTGGGCCCGCCTCAGCGCCTGGACGGCTCCCCATTCTACAAAAGTGTTGTTGATGATGAGCGTACCGGCCCCCTGAAGGAATGTATCGCGGATAAAATTCAGCACAACGTCGTCATAATACAGTGCAACGCCTTCCTGGGGCTTTACGCGCGGGGTTTTGAGATAAGCGGAGAGTTCTAGCGGGCTGTGAACGCCCGAAAGCACCTTGGAGTAGATGGTCTCGGTCAACCGGTCGCGGTAAGCCCGGAGCCGGTCGTAGCTCATGCCGGTCGCGCAAACGCTCTCCTTTTTTCCGCCGCTCTCGCAAAGCTTATGGAGCGCGTCGCCCGCTTCAACGACCCAGCTATCCAGCGGAGAGGAATTTGGGGAATCGCGCCGTAAGTCGAAGATCGTGGGACGGGCTGCGTTGGGCGAAGATTCGGAGTGACCGCCAAACAAACTCTGCAAGAACGCTTCCGAAGACTCCGCTCCTCCGAGCTCGAGCGGGACCCGCACCCCGATTTTTCGAAGACGGCCCCAGAGCTTCTCCCTCTCGATGGTAATGCCCTCGCCGTAAAGAATCACTACAAGGCGACGTTCCCCCGGGCCGGAGTAAAGCCGCTACTCAACGAGAGGTTCCAGTCTCTCGAAGATTTTCTCGATCTCGGCACGCCAATGGGAGTACTGTCCTTGCCTCTGAAGGAAGGCGAGCATGCGGTCCTGGAGCTCTTCCGGACTGTCCCCTGAGACCTTGTCGCACGCTGTCCTGGCCTCAAAACTTTCAAGACTGCCGAAGATTTCCCCAAACTCGGGAGCCGAAAATTCGCTTAGTTGCTTGAGCAACTCACGAAAATACGCCTTCTCAGGCTCAAAAAAGGCAAGCCACTTCCGGAGTTCGACGAGGTTCGAGACCAGAAACGTCCTCGGCAACCGGGTAAAAAGGCTTTGATACTTGCGGCTCAGGCTGAGGGGTTCTCCTGAAAGTCCCGCGTAAAGGTCCGTGGAGGAAAACATTGACATCAGACCAGTCGCGGGCCCGTTCATATCGCGAGCTCCCGGAGGGTTTCTCCATCGCAGCCAGGCATCTTGAAACCCAGAATTTCGGCGGCCGTCGGGGCGATGTCGATGTGCCGGACAGGTCGTTCGGAGCCAGCACCTCGGGGAACACCCGCGCCGCACGCCAGCAACCAGACCCGACGGCATCCCTCGTCGCCGCTGCGATGGTTCGCGAACCCGTTGCCGTGGATGTCGCTGTCGCGTCCCACTTCAGGGATGACGAAGAGCGTGGTCTGGTCGCGGTATGCCGGGAGGGACTGGACGTGCTGCCAAAGCTCGTAGACCAGCCGGTCGGTCCGCCGGATAGCTTGGAGATAAAGCGAGTAAGACCCGTAGTGGGCGATGTCAATATCCCAAAAATTGACCAGCAGCAGAGAGGGGCTGAAGCGGTTCATAATTTCCTTGGTCATAAAAAAAGTGAGCTCGTCACCGCTGCTGGGGACGCTCGGGTCATTGAAGTATTCGAGAAGAGACCTGGAGAGGCTCTCCCTCAATTCGCGGGTCAGCTTGTGGCCGGAATCGTAGACCTGCCAGCCGTAGTTTTCGTACCCTTCATCGAGGGCGGAAAGCATCTGCTTTGCGAGGTTGTTCCGGTCCTCGACCCCGGGCCCTTGATCCGTTCTGACGGCGGCTTGAACGGCCTCGAGCAGGAGTTGCTTGGGCAGGATGACGTTCCCGGCGTAAGGGTCGCCATAGCCTCGGAGCTTGCTGCCTCCGATCAGGCTGAAGCTCTTGTTCGTGGCCACGACCCAGGTCTCCTCCGGCGGCAGGCCCCGTTCCTTGCGGAGGAATTCGAAGACCGTAGGAGAGGCGGGCGGTTCGCTGCCAAACGAGTCCACGTTTTGCCAGCGCCCCGTCAGGAGCGCCGAACTCGAATTGAAGTGGCCGGTCAGGCCGTCGTTTCGCGCCACGGGGTAGAAAAGGCCCTGGGGAAGCAGGTCGGAAGTCAGATGCGGGATGTTTACCCAACCTTCGGGGGCGAAAGTATCCTGAAAGCGAGCGCCGCCTCCAAAGGTCACGACGATGACCCGGTGCCTCAGACTTTGAGGTTTCCCCGCTTTTCGCGCGAAGACCGGACGCGGGAGAAGATGTTCCGCGATAAAAGCCGCCGCCAGCTTGAGAAAACTTCGGCGCCGCTCGGTTGTTGCCTTTCCTCCCGCCATAGGTCTTGTGAGCGTAGAAAACATATCTTTGATGGAAGCAAGACTGGGAGACCCGATCAGTAGTCGAGAATCTCCCCACCGTTGATCTTCTTGGCGACGCCGGGGAGATCGAATGGGTGGTCAACTCCCGGCTCAATGTCGCCCGTCGCGGAGTAATAGGGCCAAGTGTCTGCAACGACCCCCTGCCCGCCATGGTCGATTAAAGTAATCTTGGTGATCAGCTTGGATGACTTATAGCCGTACTTGAAAGGGATCACCAGACGCAGAGGCGCACCATGTTCCGGGGTTAAGGGCTCGCCCTTCATGCCGAGGGCGAACAGGGTGCGGGGATGAACCAGCTCCTCCATTTTCAAGTAATCGTAACAGAGGTCGGCGCAATCAATCCGGACCCAGGAGGCCGCGGGCCTGGGAGCCGCGAGACGCAAAAGCTCACCCGCCCGGAACCCATACCAGAGCCTCCTGCCCGACCAGCACTGCACCCACTTCAGCCGGCTGCTCTGGTTGACCGCCGGCAAGCGCTTGAGTTCAGCAAGTCCCAATTTGAGCGACCGGCTGACGAGACCGCCGACTTCGAGTTCCCACGCCGCAGAGTCGGGGGCAGGGACGGGATTGAATTCCATCACCTTCAGCCGGAAACGGTCCGGGGTGTCCGTGGGAATAATGAGTTTGCGGTCCGATGCGCTCCCCTCGACTGAGCTGCGCGCAGGCGGAGCCGAACGCGCCGGGCCGGGCTCCCCCCAAATCATTTTTCCGGCGCCTGCCCAACTCGCCGCGGCAGCCGCCTGAACAGCCAACCTGACGAATCGCCTGCGGTTCATAGGTCCTGCTCTCAAAAAATCGTCGCTCGTCGCCGAAGACCCGCTTACCAGTTACGGCCGCGGGCCCTCTTCCAGGTTATAAACGAACTGCTTAACTTCCGCCCGTCGCTTTTCGGTCTCCGCCAGTTGTTGCTTGTGGAGCCGTTCGTAGATGCCGAACTCCTCCTGCGCGCGGTCTTTCTCTCCGGTGCGGACGCAGGCCTGTGCCAGGCGATAATGCGCGTCTGCCAGCTCGGGGCTAAGCTTGATGGCACGCTGATATTCTTCGATCGCTTGCGGGTAGTCCTTTCGCTCGGCGTAGAGGATGCCCAGTTGCAGGTGAACGTCCGGATAGCGGGGGTCGAGCTCCGCCGCGCTTTTGAGCAGCGATTCGATCTGGCTCGAGTCAGCCTGAGCATTCTGACCGCGTTCCCCCTTCCATAAGGCGAGGGCGTAGGAGTAAAGGGCTTGCGGGTTCCGCGGCTGCAGTTGCGCGAAACGGTGGAGGTGCTCGGTCACGTCCCGAGCTTCGACTCTCGAGACGCTATACACCTGGGCCAGAAACAGGTAGGGGCGCGGGTCGGAAGGATTCACGTCCGTAGCCTGAGAGAAAGCTTTGACGGCCTCGTCGTATATCCCTCGGGAATATAGCGCCGTCCCGTACCCGATCCACGTTTTGGCCGAGCTGGGATAGCGCTCCACCCCGTGCCGAAACACTTCGATCGCCGGCTCGAGGGTTTGATGGCGAAGGAGCTCGAGTCCCCAGTCAAAAATATTTTTTTCGCTTGGCTCCATGTGAGCTGCGAGTTCGTATTGATTTGCGGCCTCCAGATAGTTTCCGGATTTCTCCTCGACCTCGGCCAGCAAGTTATGAAGCTCGGCCTTATCCTGGCGCTGAAGCATGGACCGGATTTGCTGGCGGGCCGCGGCGTAGTTCTGTGTCTCGAAGTCGGCAAGCGCCAGATCATAGGCATTGACGTAGTCCGAAGGATTCAGGGCATAGGCTTTTTCGAGATACGGAATCGCCTCGGCCAGCTTGCCGACGTGAATGTAGAACTCACCGATTGAGTGATTCGTCTCGAAACTTTGCGGTTCAGACTCGACTGCCTTCTTGAGGTTCAGTTCCATCTCTGCCAGGGC
Source organism: Acidobacteriota bacterium (assembly GCA_003224665.1). Taxonomy (GTDB): domain Bacteria; phylum Acidobacteriota; class Terriglobia; order UBA7540; family UBA7540; genus QHZM01. Next base: position 1,782 of record QHZM01000038.1, on the reverse strand, counting down.
CTTGCTCTCCGCGACGGACGGGCCGCGCGAGACAATCGAGGGGTCCGTAGTCGGGTTTTTCTTGAGCTGGGCCGCGCCTTCGAGTAAACGACCGGTTCTCTCAGCCTGCCCAGCCGCCGAGTATCCGCCTGGGTCAACCGCCCCCGTAAAATCCGCAGGCTTCAGCCGCTGCTTCTCGTAGTACTGCGGCGTGCCAGCTCCTTGAGCAGCCCTGGAGTCGTTTGTGGCAGAGGCCCCGCCCGGAGACGGGTCACGCGCGAGCGTCAGGTCAAAGCCCGCGTCCTTTCGAGGGGCGACTTCGATATTCGCGGGGTTGCTTTTCAGAAACCCGGCATGCTCGGCCGTAAGCAAGTACTTTCCGGGCGACACTTGCGATAGGGTGTAACTGCCATTCGGGCCGGTCGTGGCGGTCGCGACGGGAACCGTCTCTCCCTCTCTCAGGAGTGAAACTTTCGCGCCCGGAACCGCGATGCCGGAAGGGTCATTGATCCTGCCCGAAATTGATCCCGTTTCCGTCTGCTGAGAATGCCCCACGCTGGCCAGCAGCGTGAGAAGGAGGAGGGAAAGCAGGCCCTTCAGCTCGATAAATTTTTTCCGTTCGCTAAAGGTCATGGTCCCGGACATCTTTGAGCTGAGCGTTGGATAGACGGTCAGCATTTTAGCATGCCGGATTGCAGGGATCAAAAAGCAGAGGCACTCACTCCCCCCCGAAAAACTAAAGGGCGGCCGCCGCAGCAACCGCCCTCGGAACATCCTTCGAATGGTTCCTAAAGCTTTCACTTACCAGTAGAGCTTCAGCGCCAACTGTATCTGCCGCGGGTCGTTCGGGTTGTCGCGCGTGAAGGTGATCCTGCCGAAGTTGCCGCTGCTGAAGTTGAGGGATCCCGGCGCGGCTGTGAAGCCATTGCCAGCGAATCCCGGTAATGAGAAGTTTGGATGGTTCGTCAGGTTAAAGAACTCGGCCCTGAACTCGAGATTCGTCTTCTCGGAGGTCTTGAAGTTCTTGAAGAGGGAGAGATCGAACCTGTGGAAACCAGGGCCGATAAGCTGATTGGCCGCGCCACCCAGGGGTCCGAAGTCCTTTTGACCGATAGTCGTGGCGGGGGCGGGGTTGGTGAACGCCAGCGGATTCAGATAATGATCGACACTGCTCCCCGCGTAAGGGTTCTGTCCGGTGACGAACAGAGAGTAGCAGGTGCCTGAAGAGCCGTTAAAGTTAGCTCCGTTCCCCGGAGCGGTCGTCGTGATGTTGCACGGGACAGTGAACGGTTGGCCATTCTGGAGGGAGAGAATCCAGTTCAAGCTCCACCCGCCCACGATCTGGTTCGCCCACCCGCTCGCGCCGGACAGGTATGGCTTGCCACGACCCACGGGGAGTTCATATCCGCCGCTGAAGTGGAAGGCGTTCCGGATGTCGAAGTCCGCGAGTCCGTAATCGCCCTGGATGCCGAAGCCCTGCACATACGGCGCACGGTAGCCCCCCGCGAAGTTATTCAAGAGGTCGCGGGCGTCGGACTTCACCTTCGACCACGTGTAGGCAACGAGCAAATTCACGCCGTTGGCGAACCTTCGTTCTCCCTTGACCTGAAGGGAGTGGTAGTAGCTACTGCCTTCCGTCGCCGCGTAGGACGAAGCGGGCGCGAAGTCCGGAAAGGGCAGAAAAGGCTTAAAGTTCCCGTTGGGCGGGAGGATGGCCGCCGACTCATTTGAACCCGGAAAGACTTCGAGGTGCCGGGCCAGGGAGGCGACGTAGCCCACGTCCAAGGAAAGGTTCTGTGTGAA
>QHZM01000539.1 GCA_003224665.1 Acidobacteriota bacterium | reverse complement strand
CATAGTCGAATGCACCCGCTTGCAGAACGCGGTTCGTCATGCCGGTGAGACCGAAGGGTTACTCTTTCATGCGACTGTACCTCTCATCGTGCAGAACCGACCGGTCGGGTTGATCAATATCGCAACGGAACAATGGGAATTCCTGAGTCCAGCCGATCTCCAATTCCTTTCGGCTGCCGGTTCACAGGTCGCTATCGCCCTCGAACGCGCTCGATTGTACGACTTGGCCGAAACACAACGGATCCGTCTGGAACAAGAACTTGAAATGGCTCGTGCCGTGCAGAAAAGTCTTTTGCCAACCCAAACCCCAAGTATCCCCGGTTTCACTCTCGTGGCGGATTGGCGTCCAGCTCGTGAGGTTGCTGGTGACTTTTATGACTTTTTTTCGCTACCGGATGGTCGTTGGGGATTGGTCCTTGCCGACGTTTCCGGGAAAGGCGCGCCCGCGGCGTTGTATATGGTTATGACCCGTAGCCTGATTCGTTCTGAAGCCAGCCGCCACACCAATCCTTCGGCAGTTTTGACGGAAGTTAATCGGAGACTTTTGAAGGAATCATCCAACGCGATGTTTGTTACCGTCTTCTATGCGATTCTCGATCCTGTCCTGCGATCGCTTACTTACGCCAACGCCGGGCATGACCCGCCGTTTCTACGACGCGGTTCAGGCGGGGTGGAACGCCTCCCTTATGGGGGACTCATTATGGGGCAATTTGAGCAATTGACTTTGACCGACGAAACGCTGAACCTGGAGAGCCGTGACACCTTAGTGGCTTACACCGACGGCTTGACCGATTCAGTGAACCACCAGGATGAGGCCTGGGGTCAAACCCGTCTGGCTGACGCCATCAATAGTGCGCCTGCCGCGGCTCAAGACATACTTACTCACATTTTGAAAGATCTAGCAGCCTTTGCAGGGCCAGTCCCTCAGCCAGATGATATTACCCTGCTTATTCTGACCACCGAATAGGCTTTAGGGCGAGCACGGCATAGGCCGTCGCCGCGTCGCTCATGAAGCGCCCGGTATCGGAAGATGGGTCACGTCGTCTGTTGAGAGAGTAGGCTGGCCATTGGCCTTCCGTCTTATTCTGGTTACGCACCAACCAGGAGAGCCCTTGCTTCAAGTGGACGTTCTCGCGGGGGAGGCCCGCCTGTTGCAGCGCCAACGTGATCAGGCCTGTGGCGTACCCGTCGCTCTTCACTTCCAGCGGTGTGCCGTCGGCTCGTTTCCACGTCCCGACGAGTGAAGACAGACTCCAGCCTCCATCGGCCTGCTGCTTGCGCAGAACTTCGTTGATGATAGACCCTTGCTGTTCTGGCACGAGGAGTCCCGGCAATTTCGCCGAAGCCCATAGAAGGACAACACGATTGATTGGGGATTGCTTCGCGTATTCGCGGTCGAGGTATTCGCGGAGCAGCTTGAGGTTATTTTGGATCTCGGGGGTCGAGCGATAATTCTCAGGAGCTGTGCCTACCGCGACCGCTGAAAGAGAGGCTCCATAATACTGCGAGTCGTTCGCTTCCCACGGCTCGTTATCGAACTTAAGCCACGACCACGAACCCTTTTCATCTCCCGTCGTCTGCTCGAGCGCCCACATGTTATCGAAAGCGGTGCGCGTGTCGTCGCTGAGTCTCCCGTTCTGAGCATCATGGCTCGCAAGTATCAGTGCATTGAGAATGGCTTCGGTCCCGCGGGACTCGATGGTCTTGTTCACGCCGTCTTTTTCGTCGCTGTAGAATGGTTCGACATCCTTCCAAAGGCGTACGCGCTTCGTGACATTGTCCAGGAGTCTGCGTTCGCTGACTGAAGGGGCTTCTTCAGCGAGCGCCGCACGAAGGGCAGGTCGCGAGAGGGCGTAAGGCACCGCCGTATGACATGAGACGCAGAAGGTCCCGTGATCACGGGCGGCGATCGGCCAGGCCATCCACCAGCCTTCTCTTTGATCGAGGTAAGCTGCGGCGGCCTTCTGATTCCAGGAGTTGGCGGCGTTAGTTTCAGGGGGCGAACTGGCCGTAAAAAGGCCCGCTGCGAGGCACGTCGCTAGGACACACATTCCCAGCATCGTCGCTTTCATGGGGATCGCCTCCTTTTACAACGCCACTTGCCTTGGTTAATGCTTCTCTTCGACAATTGCTCGCACCACGCACCAACGAGACTATCACAATCAGGGTGAGGCTTCTTTAGCGAGGCATGTCACTCTTGTCCACAAACTTTTGTGCCCTATTGGGAGCGCTCGCAGCAAGGCGGGGTACGAGGGGAGCAGCAAGTCCACTTGACGCCCTTATCGGAAACTGGCCCTCTGCCCGCTGTTCTCAAAAGCTGTTCTCAAAAGTTGACAGACAGAATGGGCATCATTTATATTGGCTTGTTCAACTGGGAGCGGGATTTTTCGTGAGCGCTCCATCAGCCACCGAGGGGAACAGAGAATGCCCAATGCTGACGACCCGGCCGCTCCAGGCGCCGCCAAACCAGTCGCGGCCGCGGTAGCCCCGCCTCCGAGACCTAAAGAAAGACCGGCGGTGGTCGCTTCCCCGGAAAAGGCAGCGGGCGCCCCCGAAGAACCAAAACCAGCCAGCAAGCTTCGTCGCAGGATCATCTGGAGCTGCATC
>QHZM01000189.1 GCA_003224665.1 Acidobacteriota bacterium | reverse complement strand
ATGCGCGGTTCCACTTGCACGTATTTGCCCCGAACGCCGGGCCGGCCTTGCCGCATTTCACCGTAGGCAAGCGACTGTGCCACAGGGGAATTCCAGGTCCCCAGGAAATCAGCGCCAAAAGAAATGACGTAATTGGCCCGCGCCAGATCGTAGGTCGACATCTGCGCGCGCCCGAAGCTCTGGAGGTTTGCCCAGCGGAGAACCGTGTTGTCGAAGAACTCGAAAGTGACGGTAGGCGGCGCGCCGAACCCAGCCAGGAACTGCTCGAGCAACAGACGCCTGTGGCCCCGCAAGGGACGAGTGACGACGGCGAGTGTCGAGGCCTCCTTTTTTATCCGGAGCGCGTGGAGCTGCGAGACCAATTCCTGGACCGCCTGGTCCCAGCCGATCTCCTCAAATTGCCCCGAGCCTCGCGGCCCCGCGCGTTTGAGCGGGTTTCGCAGACGGTCGGGGTGGTAGGTCACCTGCAGGCCCGCCTGCCCGCGCGGGCACAATTTCCCCTGGTTGATCGGATGATGCGGATTGCCTTCGAGCTTCTTGGCCAAGCCCATCTTGATGAGGCCCAGCTTGCCGTTCCTCATCACCTCGGCCTCACCTTCCATCACCCGTACCATCAGCCCGCACCCCGCCGAGCAAAGTGTACAGATGCTCGGCTTCCAGGTGGCGACGCCGGGGACAAGGTCCTCTTCCGGAATAAAGCGGATGAGCTGGCGCTCGGGCTGGCCGCAACCGTCGAGCGCCGCGGTCGCGCCGCTGACAGCCGATATTTTCAGAAATTGACGCCTCTCCATAGGTTCACTGCGTGCCGGGGTCGTTTTTGCGCCTCCGGCCGGGCTTCGAAAACGGCGTTCAGGGTATCGCGAGGTCTTTCCGGGCTCGCATATTCAATCTCAATAATGGCAAGTCGTGCAGTCCGTGGAAGCTTTCTTCAGCTTGTGGCAGTTCAGGCAGAAGCCCATGTTCACATTGATGGCGCGGACAGCGGTCGTCTGCCGCGTCATGTCTCCGTGACAGGCCTTGCAATTAATACCGGCGCGGAGGTGAGGCCGGTGGTTGAAGACGACGTGGGCCGAGGGGTTGTACGAATAGACGCGCTGCCACGGGATGTCCTCTCCCCTCGAAAGGTAAGCCGCCACTTTCTTGATCTCCCGGCGGTCTGCGGCAATGACCTGGTGGCACATCATGCAGAGCCGGACGCCTGGGATTGAGGCCACAGGACCTTGCTCGACCGAGGTGTGGCAGTCGGTGCAGCGCATCCCGCGGGACAGATGAACATTGTGCGGGAAAGCGATAGGCTGGACGGGCGCGGGGCGCAAGTCGAAAAACTCCCGGACGGCATCGAGCGCGGTCCTGTGCGCTGGAGTGAAGACGGGGCTGGGTTGCCCCTGTTCCTGGCTCGGGAAGCGCCTATCTGTGGGCGGGAGCGCGGCGTCGCGCAGGGCCCACGCAAAAACGCATCCGGCAATAGTGATGAACAACAGAGGGCGACCTTTACTCGCGCGCATCACGGATGACGAATCTCCTGTTCCCGGTCGGGTGTCGCCGCGAAATTCCCTATGTTACATGGCGTCAGGCGAACTGTAAAACGCTGCTTGAAGAGCGGCCTGCTCAACCCATTGGATGCCCTTGAAAAAACTCCCAGAGGACGTCGGTGGCGTTCAGCTTGTCCGTCGTTTTTCCGACCATCCACTCGGGCAGGCGGTTTTTGCCCCCTGGCCAGGTGTGCCCCATCCCTTCGATGATGTAAAAAACGACTTCGGCCTTTCCATCACAAGGCCCGTAATCGAGAGTTTTGACGCCATTCTCGTCTCGCGCGACTTTCGGGCGGAGGGAGCAGCCTATCATCTTCGTCCACGACAAAAGCGACAGTCGGAGGGGCGGCTTTTCGATTGACCGTCCGCCGGGTCTTCGCGCCCGGGCTTCGTCGAGGGGATTCACGGGGTCTTTGGCGCCGGCAATGAAGGCAAGAGAAACGCTCCGCGCGGGCCTTTGATTATTCATCCAAAGGTGCCCGGCCACCGGTCCGATTGCTGCAATACGGTCCGAGAGTTCAATTCCCAGACGGAAGGCCATCGAGGCCCCGTTCGAAAACCCCGTAACATAAATTCGTCGAGGATCGATGGCGAAGCGGGCCTCGAGGTCGTCCATCAAGGAATTTATAAAAGCAACGTCGTCGATGTTGCGGTGTCCGGCATGGGCGCGGCCTGAACCGTCATTCCAGATTTGAGGGTTGCCGCGGAACCGCGCGGGCCTCGCCTGGTCCGGACGCGTAGCCTCAGGGAAGATGGCAAAGAAACCAGCCTCGTCAGCTTTGGCCGCCCAGCCGGTCTGCCTCATCGCGCCTCTGGCAGTGCCGCCTGCGCCGTGGAACATGATGACCAGCGGCAGCCGCGACTTCCCGTCGTAACTTCGGGGCACATGGACGATATAACTGCGGTTGAGATCGCCGGCCCTGATTGTCAGGGCCTGTTCGCCCGGGCCGAGCGGAGTTTTCTCATCTGCCGGGCACGCTGTAGAGAGGTGGCCGGGGCTGACGGTGAGGAGCGTGAAACCCAGCAGGATTGAGACTTTTTCTTTCAGTTTGATAGCGATACCTCGGCTAGGAGTTGTGCCCGTTGGTGCATCGCATCTCCACGCAACCTCGCGACCGACCCGGGGGTAAAGGGCGGGCCGACGACGTGCCGGAGTCGCGAAGAGCCCATGGGATGGAATGCTATATCAATGGGGGCTTGCGGCCCCAGCGCCTCCAGGCGAGATAAATCGGCACTCCAAGCAGGACCAGGCCCAGACCGATGCCTGCCTCGCGCCCGTTCGTCAGCAGAGTGTTCCCCACGATGCCGAGCGCTGCCAGTGAAAAGGCGAGCGGCACCCACGGGTACCCCCACGTTCGGTAGGGCCGCTCGAGCGCGGGTAGGCGGCGACGCAAAATAATCACCCCCAGAGTCGCCGCCCCGAAGAAAATCCAGGCGGTGAAAATCACATAGGTATAAAGCTGCTCGTAGGTCCCGCTCGCAGCGAGCGCCATAGCCCAGGTCCCCTGGATCGTCAGGGCAAGTGCCGGAGTCTCGAACCGCGGATGCACGCGGCCGACCGACGAAAAGAACAGGTTGTCCCGGGCCATCGCGAAACAGACGCGGGCACCGCCCAGGATGTTCCCGTTTAGCGCTCCAAAGATTGAGCAGAGGATCAATGCTGAAACAAACGCAGAGCCGCGCGGGCCCGCCAGGACGTCCATCGCCTTCGCGGCCACGCGCTGGTGCTCGACCAGGGCCGGGAGCGGGAGGACTCGCAAGTAGGCGAGGTTCGCGCTCAGGTAAACGAGCACGACGAGCATCGTTCCGAGAAAAAAGCTTCGAGGCAAAACCTTTGAAGGCTCTTTTACTTCGCCGGCCGCGTAAGACAGGATGTGCCAGCCCTGGTACGCCCAGAGCACGCCGATCAGGGCCACGCCAAAGGAGCTCGGAGTGGTCTGCGGCGTGGGCAGCTTGAAGGAAGAAACAACCGGCGCGACGTGGCGTGAGAAGAAGGCGAATCCGATGATGATGGCGAGGCCTGCGAGCTTTGCGCAAGTAAAGACCACCTGGACCGCAGCGCCTTTCCGCACGCCGACGATGTTCACGAACGTGAGCAGGGCGATCACTCCGGCGGCCAGCAGCTTGCGCTCGACCGCCGCGAGTGGGTAGAAGCGCGCGCTGTAAATGCTGAAAGCGACGGCGAGCGTGGCGATCGCGCCCGACTCCATGACCGCGAGCGATCCCCAGCCGTAAAGAAAGGCAATCAGCTTTCCGTACGCCTGGCGGAGATAGATGTACACACCACCGGCTTCCGGACTCGCCGCGCCCAGTTCCGCAAAAGAAAGTGCCCCCGCGAGTGACAGCACGCCGCCCACGATCCAGACCAGCAAGAGACTTCGGACCGACCCAACGTACTGGGCCACGTTGTGAGGCACGAGGAAAATTCCCGACCCAATGACGGTCCCTACAACGATCGCGGTCGAACCTAAATAACCGATGGCGCGGGGAAGCCTGGCCTGGACCTGGGAGGGGGGTGGACTGATGGCTGGGAGCGACTTCTGGACCGCGCTTCCTGGCTCTGGTCTCATAAGAATCCGGTCATGCTGCGGCTCGATCAGGGCCGGGGCTTGAATTACGTGGCATCTGTGCCACGGCCTCGTCCCCCTTTACGCGCTCAAGCCCGGTCATTATACTTGGGCCTTTCCGGAAGCGCGGGAATCTTTCTTCGCTCCGGCCCGTGGTCAAATCGAGGTGAGTGCACGCCAATGAGCAGCGATGACACGCGGCACCGGTTCCGCGACCAAGTGGCGGTTGTAGTCGGAGGGGCGCAGGGGATTGGCAAAGGGATCGCGGTGCGCCTGGCTCGAGATGGCGCCGAGGTCGTGATCGCGGATATTGACCGGAGAATGATGGCGCGTACGGCCCGTGAGATTACGGGGGAGGGGGGCAGCGCCCGCGCTGTTTTCTGCGACGTCCGCCGGCGGCAGCAAGTGGACCGCATGGCTGCCCGGGTGGTTCGGTGGCACGGCCGGATAGACATCCTGATGTATATAGCGGGAGTAGGCAAGGGCGTGCCTTTTACAAAAACGGATGAGAAGCTCTGGGACTGGACGGTGGACACTAACCTGAAGGGCGCATTTTTTGCGGCCCGCGCCGTCGTTCCCCACATGATCAAGCGGCGGCGGGGGAAATTGGTTTTCATGGCCTCGACAAACAGTTGGGACGCGGAGGCCGAGCTCGCCCCTTACAACGTTTCAAAAGCGGGATTGTATTTACTCGCCAAGACTCTGGCCCGGGAGCTCGGTCCTTACGGAATCAATTCAAACGCGGTGGGGCCGGGGCTGATCCGGACTCGGCTCACGGCTCCGATGCTCAAAGACCCGAGGTTCATGAAAAAGTACGAAAACCTGATCCCGCTCGGGCGGCTCGGCGAGCCTGAAGACGTCGCCGGACCCGCAACGTTTTTGGCGTCACGCGACGCCGACTACGTCAACGGCGTCCTGTTATTCGTTGATGGTGGCCAACTGGCTTGAGTGAGCAATGCCCATCGCAGAATCTCAATCTCTAATTCCTGATCTCCTGGAGCTCCTATGCGCAAAGTGATTCAAACTCCTAATGCCCCGCGGCCGCGGGGAGTCTATTCCCAGGCTATCGTGGCCGGCGGTTTCGTTTTCGTCGCCGGCCAGGCCTGCATCAATCCGGAGACCAACGAGTTCGAACTCGGTGACATCCGGTCGGAGACCCGGCGGACACTCGAGAACGTGCGCGCGATCCTGATCGCCGCGGGAAGCTCGCTGCGGGAAGTTGTCCGCGTCACCGTCTTTTTGGCCGACATGAAAGACTTCGAGGCGATGAATGAGGTCTTCCGGAAGTTTTTCCCGGACGGCCCGCCGGCCCGCACCACGGTGGGAGCCCAGTTGCCCAGAATCAAAATTGAAATCGATTGCATAGCGCGGCTGCCGGGAACCGGCAGACGCCGTTGAGGGTGACATGCATTTTCGAGAAATCTCCACTCCCGCCCTGGCGATTGACCTCGACGTCCTGGAGCGAAACCTTGACCGCATGGCAGCTTCCTGCCGCGAGCAGGGTGTGGGGCTTCGCCCTCACACCAAGACGCACAAGACGCCCGAAGTGTCCCGAATGCAGCTCGAGCGCGGAGCCGTGGGCCTCACCGTCGCCAAGGTCGGAGAGGCGGAAGTCATGGTCGCGGCGGGGCTCGATGACATCCTGGTTGCCTACCCTGTCTTCGGCCAGGAAAATCTTCGCCGGCTTGCCAGACTCGCGAAGGGGCGGCGAATCCTCATCTCTGTGGACGCCGAGGCGACGGCTGAAGCCCTTTCGCGTGCCGCCAGCGAACAGGGGGCCACTATCGGCGTGCTTGTGGAGTTCGACGTCGGCATGGGTCGCTGCGGACTGCCGCCAGGAACTGAATGCGTCGAGCTGGCGAGGAAAATAGAGAAGCTGCCCGGTCTGAAGTTCCGCGGCCTGATGACCTACTTCGGAAACGTCTGGGGGAGCGCGGAAGACCGCAAGAAGGAAGCCTTGCACGTTGCGGAGCGGGTCGCGCAGGCGCTTGAGGTTTTTTCCCGTGCTCGCATGCCGATCGAGATTGTCTCCGGCGGTTCAACCCCTTCGGCGGAGTTCGCGCATTTAGTCCCCGGGCTGACCGAGATCCGTCCCGGGACCTACGTTTATAACGACCTGAACACTTTTCACCAGGGAGCGTGCCGTTTGGAGGACTGCGCCGTGAGGGTCGTCTCGACCGTGGTCTCGACCGCGGTCCCCGGGCGGGCCATGATCGACGCGGGCTCAAAAACGCTTTCTTCGGACCTTCTTTCTTCCGGGCCGAAGACCGGCTACGGCCTCGTTGTCGAG
>QHZM01000188.1 GCA_003224665.1 Acidobacteriota bacterium | reverse complement strand
AATTGAAATCTGTTTCGGCTTTCGATATAGTTCAAATCCGGAGGACGGTGATGCCGATTTTCGAATACCGGTGTCAGGCGTGCGGAACGAAATTTGAAAAGATCCTCACCTCCCCGAGCGCTGAGGCCGCCTGCAAGGCTTGCGGCAGCCGCCGGGTTGAGAAACTGCTCTCGGTCTTTGCCGTGGCCGGCGCTTCGACCCGGGCCTCCTCCCTCGAGCCCGGCCCCTGTGGCGCCTGTGGCGCCCCCCGGCGCGGGATGTGCGGGGAATAAGCCCGCGCCCCGGCGGTCCTCAACGCGGGGCTTTGTCGCCGGTGCCGGAACGCCGCCCCTGTTTAATTCCTTGGACAAACTGGCCATTCCCAATTTGCGACTCGGCACCTCGAGCTGGTCGAGCGAGGACTGGGTGGGCACTTTCTATCCTCCGGGAACGTCCCCCGCCGACTTCCTTCCAGAATACGCGAAACATTTCGACACCGTCGAGGTTGATTCCACTTTTTACCGGTCGCCTTCACGTTCAATGGTCAAGAACTGGCGTGAGCGCACCCCGCCCGGTTTCGTCTTCGCCGCCAAGGTGCCGCAGGTGATCACCCACGAAAAAATCCTCGAGGGTTGCTCGGCCGAACTGAAAGAGTTCCTGGACGCAATGGGGCTTCTCGGTGACAAGCTCGGCCCGCTGCTTTTCCAGTTCCCTTACTTCAACCGCAAGGCTTTCGCCCGCGCGGAAGATTTCATGGCGCGACTCGAACCCTTTCTCTCCGCGCTACCCGTCGGGTTTTCGTACGCGGTCGAAGTCCGGAACAAGGGCTGGATTGCTCCGCGCTTGCTCGACCTTCTCCGCAAAAAGAAAATCGCTCTGGCGCTGATCGACCATCCCTGGATGACTCTCATCAGTGAGCTGGCCTCGAAATTCGACCTCATCACCGCCGGTTTCACCTACGTGCGCTGGCTCGGCGACCGCAAGGGCATCGAGGAAAAGACCAAGCACTTGGACCGCATCTTGGTCAACCGCGAGCGCGAAATGGAGATGTGGATTCCCGCCATCGAGAAATTGCTGAAGGCGAACGTCACCGTTTACGGCTACTTCAACAACCACTACGCCGGCTATGCGCCGGGCTCGATCGCGCTCTTCCGCGAGGTCTGGCAGCGGATGCGTTCCGGTGCGGCTCGGAGGGCCGTTTAGCGCGCGGGACGCTGCGCGGCATTCCTGGACGCCGTCGGCAAGAACCCTCGCGAAGTCGCGCGGCCGATCCGCGCCGGCTTGCGCCTCACACTCCATGTCTCGCATCCGAGTCCGACTGCTCAAAACTCACGGGGACTTCCGCCAGTGCGAGCGCCTGCAGCAGATCGTCTGGGGCACGCTGGGGGTCAGCAGCGAAGTCATGGCGGTGACCCAGAAATATGGCGGTGTCGTCCTGGGCGCATTCGTCGGCGACCGCTTGGCGGGCTTCATCTACGCCTTCCTCGCCCGGCGTCGCGACCGCCTGATCCACTGGTCGCACATGATGGCGGTGGCGCCCGAGGACCGCGACCGTGGGTTGGGCTTTCGGATGAAGCTCGAACACCGCCGCCTGGCTCTGGCGCTCGGCATCAAGTCCATCTGCTGGACCTACGACCCGCTGCAAAGCCGCAACGCCGCGCTCAACGTTTCCCGCCTGGGCGCGCGGGTCGAAGAATACATCCCGGATTGCTACGGCCATTTTCCCAGCCGCATCGAGAAAGGCCTGGCCAGCGACAGGTTCGTCGTGAACTGGCGCATCGCTTTGCCCGTCGTTGGACACCGACTGAAAAAAGGCTCTCCCGCCCCGGGCTCGCTCCTGCTGCCGCGCGTCAACGAAACGCGGTTGAACGCGCAGGGGCTGCTCGTAAACCGGAAGATATCCTGGGGCGTCCACGAGCCCCGGCTCCTCGTAGAAATTCCGTCGAACACGGATGAAATTCGCCGTCGCTCGATCGCGCTCGCCCGCCGCTGGCGGACTCAGGCCCGGCAGATTTTCGAACGTTATTTTTCTTCAGGGTATCGTGTAGAGGACTTTCGCTCGGTGGGCCAGGCTGCCGAGCTTCGCTGCTATTATATCCTCCGGCGGGATCGCGCAAAACGCTAGGCCCCGTTTCGAGGAGCTCCTTGAGGACTGCATTGCGTGGACGAAGGGGAAATTAAAACCGGGCGGATGGGGCGTGGCGAGGGTTGAAAATCCGACCGGCTCCAAAATAAAATCGGTCCCCCGAAGTTTTTGATGCCAAACGAAGTGTACACGACACGCGAGGGATCGGTCACGAGCGTGATCGAGCGCCTGCTCGAAACAATCACGACCTCCGTGGACGCTGCGCTCTACCGCTTCAACAACGCGAATCTGGCGAGAGCTCTCCAGGAAGCCGCCCGGCGCGGGGCGCGCGTCCGCCTGCTCCTCGACCGGAATAAGTACGAGGAGAGCCGCAGCGCGCAGCAAGTCTTGTCTCGCGCCGCCCTCCCCTTCCGGCTCCTGTACGGCCGCAAAGGGCCCGGCTCTAAAATGCATCACAAGTTTGCTATCTTAGATAACCACACGGTCCTGACCGGCAGCTACAACTGGACTCCGGAGTCCGAAGAACAAAATTACGAAAACCTGCTGGTGCTCCGCGAACCGGCGCAGGTCGAAGCATACCAGCGCGAGTTCGAGGCGCTTTGGGAGGCCAGCCGGGAACCCTAGCGCGGGTCCTCCGTTCTCGCGTGCGCTCGGGACGGTGCCCGAGTCTCCGTGGTCCGAGGCCCGGCTCCCGAGGAGAGTCCTTTGGCGCCAGAAACCAAAGAAAAAACCGACGCAGGACAAAAGACCGGCCGTTGGCCTTACGAGCTTTGTTTCCTCCGGCACGGCATCGCGGTGACCCGAGGCGGCGGGGCATTTCCCGACGACTCAAAGCGCCCGCTCACCCCCGAAGGCAAGAAAAAGATGAAGGAAATCGCGCAGGGACTTCTCCGACTGGGGTTCGAAGTGGACTGGGTGGTTTCAAGCCCGCTGGTTCGAGCGGTCGAGACCTCCGAAATCATCGCCGATTCGCTCGGCCGAAATGTTTCCATGGATTTCTGCGACGCGCTACGTCCGGGCGGTTCAGCGGAAGAGGTCATCGCATTCCTGGCCAGACACTCGAGCCGCCGGCGCGTGCTGATCGTGGGCCACGAGCCGGACTTGAGCGCCCTGGCGGCTCGGCTGATTGGCGCGGGACGGAACTCAAACCTCGCCTTCAAGAAAGGCGGCTGCTGCCTGATCGCATTTGGCGAGTTCCCGCCCAAAACGCCCGGGGAGCTGATCTGGTGGCTCACCCCGCGCGTTCTGCGCAAGCTCGCTTAGGCGGTTCACAGCTGTTAGCTGTGTGCAACGCTGCGTTCTCACCCGATTGATTCACTGGTTACTTCCGCCACCGCACCTGAAGGGCATGCGCCCACGCCGTCACCCCTGTCGATTCCGGCCGGCTGGTTCCTTTGTTCCAGTGCCCGCGCCGGGCCCCCCGTTTGACTTCCGCGAGGTGAGGAAATATGATTCGCCGCATCAAATACAAGTGGGACCGCGTTGAGGCTGACGCGCCCTGAGACCGTGAACATCGGTGCTGGTTCAGGCAGTCCTCCGCGAGAATGGCTCGAGGTGTTCCCAATGGACGAAGTGAAGCTAACGGCCGAAGTGCCGCCTGCGGATACACCCGACGCCGCCTCTCTCGCTCCACTCGCGGGTGGTGATCCGGAGCATGAGGTATCAGCCCAAGCTTGGAAGAAAGCCCGCGAGCTGGCCCTGCGCCAGCTTGACCTTCTGGTATCGCTCGAGCCGCGCGCGCTCTCGGGCGACGACCCCGATGCGGTGCACGGCCTGCGGGTGGCCAGCCGGCGCCTCCAGCAAGTCCTCGACCTGCTTCATCCCGCGCCTCAGCACGGAGAAGTCCGACGGCTCCGAAAGAAAGTCCGGCGGTGCCGCCGGGCGCTTGGAGAGGTGCGCAACTTCGACGTGCTGCTCGCACGCGTCAACAAGGCGGTTGTCGCAAAACGCACATCGCGGCGCGATGCGTGGCTGGCAGTGAAGGACTATCTCCTCAAGCGGCGCCAGCAAAGTCTCGATCGGGCCGCGCGGAAGCTCGCGAAAATGAATTTTGTCCGGTTCTACGCCCACCTCAAGGGCTGGATCGTTCCGAACGGGGCGGCCCCTCAGCCTTCCGTGGAACGGCTGGCCGCTCCTGTCTTCCACGAGCGCGTCGCTCAAGACCTCGCGAAATCCTGGAAGGCCTTCGAGGCGCGCCTCGCCCTGTCCCACCGCGACGCAGCCGCGCCGGCGGTCCACCGGGTGCGCATTGCCGCGAAGCGTTTCCGCTACCTGATCGAAGTGGTCAACGCCTTCGGCGTCCCCGGCAGCGACGAAACGCTCGGCTGGCTCCGCAGGCTCCAGCGGCACCTCGGCAACTGGCACGACGTCGAAGTCCTTGAGCAGATGATGATCGAGATGGTGGGACGGCCGGAATTCCTGCGGGACCACCTGGAGCTGGCCATGAGCGTCGAAAAGCTCATCATCCGGAACCGGGCGGCCAAGAAGAAATTTGAGGAAGAGTATTTTGGGATGACTCAGTCGAGCGCGGGACTCGAGCGCCTGAGAGGCTGGGTTAGCTACGTGCTGGCGTCGCCGTCAGCGGCCTTCGCGACGGCTTGAGGCACAGCCCCATCGCCTTCGCCCTGGTCGGCGGCGACTGCGGGCGGCTTACTCGCGGGCATCTCCAGAACTTTGGGTTCGGCCTCCTCCGCGGGCCTTGTCCGCGCCGGGGAAAACAGAGGCTCCCGGGGCTCGCCGGCCAGCACTCGAGTGATGCCGGCCTGGAGCTGCTTGAAGACCGTCCGGATATCCGCCGACGCGTCGATCACCTCAAAGCCATATTCCTCCGCCAGCTTGTCGAACTGGGCGAGCAGTGCCATCTGGTACTTCTGGAAGCTGTCGTACATGTCCTCGCTCGGGTGAAGGTCCATGCCGGACTCCCAGTAGTCGAAGCCGCGCGAGAAGACCACGCGCGGGATCAGGTCCTCCACGCCGATCCGCAGGTAGAAGACCGCGTCAGGTTTAAGTGCGAAGCTGTACGCGTTCCGGACCCAGGCAGGATCGACTCCGCGCACGATGGCTCGCG
>QHZM01000187.1 GCA_003224665.1 Acidobacteriota bacterium | reverse complement strand
AGGGAGGGTCTGCGCTATCTGGCTTAAGCGGGGGACAGAATCCCTGAAACCTCTTGACAACGGAGAGCAAGAGTACTAGGCTAGCTATGTGGTCTCTCAGGGAATCTGCAAGGAGAGCAGAAAGGCGTGGCGGCTCCGGGGGTAGCGCGCACTCGCCTTCTAAGTTCGCGGCTTTTTCGATCGCCTGTGCGAAGGGCCGCGAAGTGTCGCCGCGGCGACCTCCGCATGACAAGTCGCGCTTCCAGAGATGAGGGGGGCAGGCATTGGGATTCAGGGATGAGAAGTGATGAGTCAGAAGCGAGCCAGCCGAGTGGGAATCCAGCCAACAAAGCCAATAGGTCCCTTAGAATCAACAGATATAAAAAAGGACGGCACCATCGCGGATTTGAGGCCCCGACTCGCTCCCATACCTTCACGACCAGGGGGTCAACACGCCAGGCGGCAGTCATCCTGGGCGGGAGCGAAGGGGCTCCCTCTTCCACCTCGCACCTTTCGCGTCGCAAGATGCTTCTCCAGCAGAGCGGGATCAGCATGACAACTTCGAAGACGAGGCGCCGGGTACGGAAAGTAGGTGAAAGATGTTAAATGCACGAACGAAGCCAATAAGTTATTGAAAACAATCACCCGGCCCCGAAAAACGAACCCAAATCGAACCCAAATCGAAGCCAATTCGAAGTGTGCCCAGGGCCGGCGCGTCAGAGTCTGCTCGGGCCTCGCGATTGACGACACACTTACGTTTGATTATCCTCTAGCGCGCTTTTGTGGCCGCTCGGCGACAGAGAGCCGGGAAGAACTGTTCGCGGGGCCCGCATTTCTCCTTTCCCGGCCGCTGCTTCTCCGTGCGAAAAGCCAAGCGCGGACTGGAACTAACGCAATGCGTCAAAAACGACGAGAGTTCTTACGCGCGGTCGGCTCACTAGCGGCCTTGGGCCCATCTGGGCGCGCCGTCGCGCGCACTCGAGCCATCACGCTTTCAGCCGCCGTGACTGAGCCTGAAGGGCAAGACCGCCTGCCCCCCGAGTGGTACAAAAAGAAAATCAAACAGGTCCAGGGCGAAATGGAGAAGCGCCGGCTTGACGGTCTGGTGCTCCTCGACGCCCACAACGTCATCTACACGACGGGCTATTTCCACATCTCCACCGAGCGACCCCTTGGAGTTCTCATTCCGAAGTCGGGCGACCCCGCGCTGTTCATCCCGGAACTCGAAGTTGACCAAGTCAAGCTCTGGTGGGTGAAAGACTACGAGTCTTACTTCGATTACCCCGGGCCCGTGAACCGCGTTCGCTGGATTTTTGAACGTGTGGCACGGCGCGGACCGGCAAATAGGCGCATCGGGATTGAGACGCCCGGCGTCATGCGCCGGGCGATGCACTTCGCCGATTTCGCGGTGCAGGCCGGCCGGGACTTTATCACCCTGAACGGGCGAGTGACCGAGGACCAGATCCTCAAGGCCACGGCCGATGCCCTGGCAGACAAGATGTCTCGAGAACTGCGAAGCGTTGTGGGCGTCACGATTGATGCGCCGTTTGGCGGCCTGGTGCCCTTCGGGAAACGCTCCGCATTCCCCCACGCCGTCGCGAGCAAAGATCGCCTAAGCAGGGGTGACGCGTTGATCCTGAGTCTCGGCGCGCAGGTGGGCGGCTACAACGTCGAGTGCGAACGATCGTTTTCGGTCGGGAAGCCCAGCGAGTACGCACGGCGGCTTTTTGACGCCATGCTCGCCGCGCACGACGAAGGCGCCCTGGGCTTGAAGGACGGCGCGGTGGCCGAGGACGTGGACCGCCGGGCGCTCGACCAGATCCGCAAGGCCGGGTTTGAGCAGTTTCTCCGGCACCGCACCGGCCACGGCATCGGACTCGAAGGGCACGAATCGCCGTGGATTGCGGAGGGTGACAAAACGGTGCTCCGCGAGGGAATGACCTTCAGTTGCGAGCCCGGTGTTTATGACCCCCAGTTCGGCGGGTTCAGGCACTCGGAGACGGTCGTGGTCAGAAAGGACCGGGGCGAAATCCTGAACCGCTACCCGACGCGACTCGAGGACATGCTTATCGAAATCTGAAAGGGCGGTCGGCGGAAAAGGGCCGACCTTCATTGACTTTCGGGCGCCCCTATTGTAATTTCTCAGGTGGGTTTGCTCCCGCAACCGAATATGGCTTCTGGCTCGAGCGTTGTCGAGGTGACCCTCGAAAGCACGCTCAAGAACATCGAGGTCGCCGAGGGCATCGCCCGGGGGGTCTGCGCCACGGCGGGACTCGACGAGGACGACGCTTACAAAGTCGAAATGGCCGTCCATGAGTCAGTGATCAACGCGGTCGAGCACGGCAACAAGAACGACGCGAATAAACAGGTCTGGCTGCGATTTCATGGATGAAGTCCGCGTGGAAAATATCAAAGGCCATGGGGCGGAAGTGACCATGGTGAAACGGTTGAATTCCAAATCGCAGCGGCACCAAGGAGGGAACGCCCGTGAGCATGAAGGCCACAGTACGACAAGTTAATTCCGTGACCGTGGTGGACGTCAGCGGAAGGATCACTTTGGGGGAGGGCTGCTCTCAATTGCGCGAGTTGATTCGGGAACAATTGGGGAAAGGCCAGAAACACGTGCTGCTGAACCTGGCCGATGTCACCTATATCGACAGTACCGGAATCGGCGAGCTGGTCAGCGCCTATATCGCGGTCTCAGACAAGGGTGGCCAGCTCAAACTGCTCAGCCTCACCAAGAAGGTCCACGACCTTTTGCAGATCACGAAACTTTACACCGTCTTCGACGTCCACGACGATGAGGCGAAGGCTATCGGGAGTTTCCAGAAGACCTCCAGGGCGTAAGGGTTACACCCCGGAAGGGTTTGGGCTGGCCACGGTCCTGGTCCGGCTCTTCCGGCACTGCCTGAAGGAGCGAGCCCCCCTTTCCAACCCCTCGCTGCGAAACACCTGGCCGTCGCCACGACTTTAAGAAACCCTCAGAGCGGCACCCGAGCCCCAGTCCCAATAAAATTGCAGGGGCACGTCTGCGGCGAAAGTTTCTCCGTTCCCTCATCTTCTATCTACCGATTCAGGCCCGGCAGCCGGAACCGACGGGTTCGCAGAATGAGCCGGCGGCGGTGAGCATGGAGAAAATCGCCCAGCCGCAGCGGAGACCTGACCGGAAACGGATTTCCCGCTGATGAGTCGGAACGAACTCTCTTCACCGGCGATTAGACTCTCAGCGATTTTTTCATTTGGATTTTCTTACGAGAATCGAGCCGGCGGATTAAAAAGGGAAGGCGTCCAGGGAGCGGTCCTAAGCGGGAACTAATTGTGACTCGCGCCGCTCAGGCTGATTCGAATGAGGTTCAAGGTAGTTGCCTCGAGTTGGCTCGCCCCAAGCCGACGAAACGTGCGGCCCTCGCTTGGCGCGGGTCGCCGCGGTGCCCGGGAGTGCCAGGGGTTGCGGCCTTTTCCATGCCGCGATTTCACCATTCCGTGGGCCGAGCCGCTGCTGCCGGACCCGGGACTCGAGGAGCTGTCTCATCCGCGCCCGCAGGCGGGCGAGCGCAGCCGAATGAATTTGCGAAACTCGGGATTCACCGACCCCTAGCCTAGCCCCGACCTCTTTCATGGTAAGCTCCTCACAATAATAGAGCGCAAGCACTTGCCTTTTCCGGCCGGGCAGGTCAATGAGGGCGCGCCCAAGCAGTCCGTGCATCTCCGAGCGCAGGCATACTGAAGAGGGGTCCTCCTCCATCGAGTGGGGAGTGCAGCTCAGTTCTTCATTTCCTCCAGCGTCATCCAGACAGGCAGCTTGCAAGCTGACCACTTCGAGCCCGTGGAGTTCTCCCAGCAAGCGCTGGAATTTCTTCAAGGTCATCCCCATTTCGGAGGCCAACTCAGCCTCCGAAGGCGCTCGTCCGAGCCTGGCGCTCAAAGTTTGCCGGGCGCTGCCAATTTGTCGGGCCTTCCTTCGCAAGGTCCGCGGGCCCCAGTCGAGTTCACGGAGGCTGTCGAGGATGGCGCCCCGGATCCTATCCTTCGCATAGGACTTGAGCTGCACGTTCTTGCCGGGATCGAAGTTATGGAGCGCTTCCATCAGTCCCAGGACGCCTGACTGGACCAGATCTTCAAGCGAAACAAACTGGGGCAAATGGTCGTGGATACGCCTCGCGATGTAACGGACCTGGGGGAGGTGTTCCATTACAATCTCATTTCGTTCTTTTAAACTGTGGAAGTACAAAGATTCGATGGGGCCTGAATCCAGCTTAGGGCCCCACTTCTTTGTTTCGCTTTCGGAAGCGCACACGACAGAAAAGCCCAAATTAACCTCCTTTAAAAATTTTTCAGGATTGAGCTGGCATGCTTGCTGGGACTCAGTGAGGCGGCGTCGAAAGCCGTGAAAGGCCTCTTGGTCTCGCAGGGTTTATCCCCTTCGGTTCCAAGAAGTGGCTTATCAGCGCCCGGCCGAGCTTCGACCGGCGAACTCTTTTATAGTGTTGTGATCTTAAAGAGTCATTAGAAGAACATTAAAGTTTTCTATGTTTACAGGAGTTAACAGAAGAGAGTCGAGGGCGATATCGGGGCAGGCCGGCTAGGTTATAGAGGGGTCTGGAGACTGGCAAGGGAAGCAGACGCGAAACAGGCACCCCTTGCCGGGCTTTTCGGCGACTTGAACAAGGCCTCCTTGCGTCTCGAAAATGAGTTTGGCGGTTGCCCATTCGAGTGTGCCGCGTTTAAAGGCCTCCGCGAACATTTCCCCGAGCGACCGGCTTCGGAAGAGGCGCTCGAGCTCCCCTGAGTCAGGAGGAGGCCCGTCGTCGGTAATCTCAAAGACCACCTGGGTGTCGTCACCCGAGACTGAAATCCGCACCGTTCCGGAATCCGGAGCCCGATTGATGGCGCGGTCAAGGACTTTGAGTACAGCTTCGCTCAGCTTCATGGGGTCGGCGCGGACGCAACACTTTCCGGCCGATCGGACGCTGACCTTGAGACTTCGCGAATCCGCCAGTGGGCGCAATTTATCTACCATTTCCTTGAGCAATTCGTCGAGGCTGACAATTTCAGCTGGCTCACTTGTCTCCTTCGCGGCCACGAGCTCCCGCAGCCTGCCGAGCAAGGAGAACATATAGTCTGCCTGGGCCAGTGATTCCTCCAAAGCCGAGCGGTATTCCGCCACACTGTGCTCGGTCAGAAGGCTCAGCTCGAGCGAGCCGTGCAAGGCGGTCAGCGGCTGGCTCAGGCAGTGGATAATGGCGGGGAGCCCCGCAGGCAGATCTGGAGGGGTCTTCCGCCCCAATATCGGCCGGTCGAAGGCCCGGACGAGGTTATCCTTCGACCCTTTTCCGCTCTTCGCGGGTTGGTCATGCTCCGGCGCGGATCCCGAGAGCGTTTGAAACCGATTGCTCATGGTCCGTCCCGGCGAAAGGTTGATTGCGTGCTAACCGTGATTTTCCTCAGCCCTGGGCTGGCCCTCATCGGCAAAGCCGGGCGGAGGGTTCGTGAACTCGGAAAGGCCTCCGGGCGGACTTATTGCTCCGTGTCTCCGAGCTGGTACCCCACGCCGCGAATCGTTTGAATCAACTTGTGGTCGAACCCCTCATCCACTTTTTTCCGAAGGTAGTTGATGTAAACATCCACAACGTTGGTCATGGTATCGAATGAGAGGTTCCAAACGTGCTCGACGATCATGGTCCGGGTGACGCGCCGACCCACATTGCGCATCAAGTATTCGAGGAGGGCAAATTCCTTGGGGGTCAACTCGATCCGCCGGCCGCCCCGCTTCACCGTTCTCTCCACCCGGTCCATCTCCAGGTCGCCAATGCGAAGGACAAGTTCGCTGGGTCGCCCGCTCCGCCGCAAGAGAGCGCGCACCCGAGCAGAAAGCTCGCTGAAAGAAAAAGGCTTGGTCAGGTAATCGTCAGCCCCCCGGTCCAGCCCGTTCACCCGGTCTTTCACCTGCACGCGCGCCGTCAAGACCAGAATGGGGAGCGAGGACTTTTTGGCCCGGATCTGGCTGAGCACTTCGAAGCCATCTACCCGGGGGAGGTTCAGATCGAGGACGACAAGGTCATAGTCGAATTCCTCGGCCATGAATCGGGCTTCCTCGCCGTCGCTCGCAATGTCCACCGCGTACTGTTCAGCCTCGAGCCCCTTCTTCAAGAAACCGGCCACTGCTTTGTCGTCTTCGACCACCAATATCCGCATTCCAGCTCCTCGAAGGAAGCGAGAAGGGTCTTGGGTGTGCAGGGGTCTTGTCCGAGGCCTTACCGTTTCTTGCCTGGCAATGATCCCTCTCATGAGCCAGTTCTTATTTCGGCAGATTGGCACTTCGACATGATGGGGAAATTAGAATTATTTTCGCGGAAAGGTATAAGGGCACAGAGGCAGCGATTGAGACCTGAACAAATCCGGTGGGGTCTTCGGTCCCTAGGGCCGCTTGATCCCGAACTTTTCCAGACGATATTGGAGCGTGCGGAACGTCATCCCCAGCAGTTGAGCGGCGCGCGTGATGTTCCAATTGGAGCGCTGGAGCGCTTCCAGGATCTTCGCTTTTTCGTGCTCCTCCCAGGAGCCCTCGGGGACGACAGGTCCGAAGCCATGGCCCGTATTCGGCTGGGTGCCGGCCTGGGTGGCGGAAGCGGCAGGAGCGGGCTGAAGGATTTCCGGAGGAAGGTCTCTCGGCTCGACCCACTCGCTTTCACCCAGCACCACAGCCCGCTCCATCGCCCATTCGAGCTGGCGAATGTTCCCGGGCCAGGAGTAGGCGCGGAGAGCCTCGAGGGCCTCCGGGGTGATTCCCTCGACTTCTCGCCCTGCCGCCGTGGCCGCTTTCCGCACAAAATGGAGGGCCAGCTCTTCGACGTCCTCCCGCCGCTCGCGCAACGGCGGGCAGACGATGGGGATGACCTTCAGCCGGTAATAGAGGTCCTCGCGGAACTTGCCCTCTTTCAGGAGTTGCTCCAGGTTTTTATTCGTCGCCGCGATAATCCGGACGTCCACCTTGATCGGCACCGTCCCGCCGACGCGAAGCATCTCGCGTTCCTGAAGGACCCGCAAAATCTTGGCCTGCATGGCCAGGCTGGTGTCGCCGATTTCGTCCAGGAACAAAGTCGAGTGGTTGGCCCTCTCGAAAAGGCCTTTCTTCTGCTGGTGCGCGTCGGTGAAGGCGCCCTTCTCATGGCCGAAGAGTTCGCTCTCGAGCAGGGTTTCGGTAAGCGCCGCGCAGTTAACGGCCAGGAACGGCCGGTCGCCCCGCGGGCTGTGACTGTGGATTCCGCGCGCCACCAGCTCTTTGCCGGTCCCGCTTTCACCGAGGATGAGCACGGTGTGAGCTGTAGAGGCCACCTTGAGGATCATCCGGACCATCGCCTTGGTGGCGGGCGAGTCTCCGATGATGGTCTGCTTGAGCGCCTCCAAGCGCTCGAAGACCTCCCGGACGACTTCCAGCAATCGGTCGCGGTCCACCGGCTTTTCCAGATACTGGTAAACACCCTTCTTGGTGGCCTCGATCGCGGACTGAATGGAGGGATAACCCGTAATGAGGACGACGGCGACGGTGGGGTCGGCGGCGAGGATGCCGCTCAAAAGCTCGATGCCGGTCATCCCGGTCAAGTTGAGGTCGGTCAGGACCAGGTCAAAGCGTTTCTGGCCCAAGAGACGCAGAGCGGACTCGCCGCTCGCCGTCGTCTCAGTGTCGTAGCCTTCGTCCTGCAGGATGTCGCGGTAGATTTCGCGCTGGCGTTCCTCGTCGTCAACCACCAGGATAGTTTGGCCGGGCATGAACGGGAGTCCTTACGCGGAGGCTGGCGATGTCGCCGTGGCCAACTGGGAGACAGGGTGGCGGGGAAGCGGAAGCTCGACGACCATGTCGGTGCCGGGCACATCTCCATCGGCGACGTAGATGCGTCCGCCGTGGTCTTCCACAATCTTTTTGGTGATGGCCAGTCCCAGGCCGAGGCCGGTGGCCTTGGTCGAGAAATAGGCCGTGAAAACTTTTTCGCGCTCCGAAGCCGGAATGCCGGGGCCTGAGTCGGCGAACCGCAGCTCGAGCACATCTTTCTCCGGGGGGCACTGGCCGCTGATACGAATCTGGCCGCCCTGAGGCATCGCTTCGACGGCGTTGGTCAAAATGTTCAGGAAGCAGGTCTTCATCTGGGCGGCATCCGCCTGGAGCTGCGGCAGGTCGGCGGGGAGCTGGAGCTTAATCCCGATGCCTCGCTGGCGAGCCTGACGCTCGACCATGGCCACGGCCTGCTCAGTCGTCGCTTTCAGGTCGCAGGGGGCAAGCTGCGGTGGGGTCTGCCGTCCCGCCGCCATAAAGTCATTCACCAGGCGGTTCAACCGGTTGATCTCGTCTTTGACGTTCCGCAGGTTCCGCTGGAGCTCTCGCGTCACGCGCTCGTCACCGTCCACATGTTTGGCGCGGATCTGATCGATGCTCAAATTGATGAAATTCAAGGAATTCCGGACTTCGTGGGCCACCGTGGCGGCAAACCGGCCCAGGAGGGAAGACTTTTCCGCCTCATTCAGCCGTTGTTGCAACTGACGGTGCTCCCGCAGCCGCTCCACCATGCGGTTAAACGTCTCCGCCAGGCGCGCCATCTCGTCGGCGCCGTTAACGGGGAGCGTGACGCCGAGGTTGCCCTGGGCCACTTGCTGGGCCCCGTTCACGAGCATATCCACCGGTTTGGTAAATCGAAAGGCGAGGTAAACGACGGCGCATACGCGATCACTTTGTCGTTCTGGACGATGGGGAACTGGACGACGTAAGTCTTCTGCTCGAGCGTCGGGTCAATGTCCTTGAACTCGGCGAGGATGGCGATCTGGTCCCGTTTGCCCCCCACCTTCTGTTTCTTGAACCTGATTTTCTTTCCGACCTGTCCCGGGGTGGTGCTGGCGATCACTTCCCCGGTGGGGCTGGCGAGCGCGACGGAAGAGAAGCCGGCATCCTTCATCGCTTTCACGTAGGCGTTGAGGGCCTGGTTCCGGTCGGCGGTCGGGGGAATCTGCGTATGCGTGAGCTGGCTGATCGACAGGAGATAGGAAGTCTCCGCGGCCACGTAGTCCATGATCTGGCGCCGGTGCTGGAAATGCGTCCAGGTCAGGGCGGCGCTCGTGCATACCATGGTCAGAAACATGACCAGCGCCAGCCGGGTCCGCAAGCGAAGATTTAGGAGCAGCCGTTTCAAGCTAGGACCTTCGTCGGGTGAAGTGGCTCAAGACCATTTGATGCTGAATTCTATCGGAATGATTGATGCCAGGTCAACAAAGCGTCGCGGAACGTGAAAGAGAGCGCGCAAACCGGGCGGAAGGAGGCGCTCCCGAACTATTCGCCGGCGGTCAACTCGAAGATTTTGGCTTCCACAAAGAGCCGGAAGAGCAGCGGGTCGAGAAGTTGGGACTTCACTTCGTCGCCGATGATTTCCAGGGCGCGCCCAACCGGCACGGCGCGTTTATAAGGACGGTCGCGGGCCGTGAGGGCGTCAAATATATCCGAGATCGTCATCATTTTCGCCTGGAAGGGGATCTCCTCCGCTTTCATCTTGTACGGGTAACCGCTGCCGTCCAGTTTCTCGTGGTGGGCCTTGGCGATCTCAGGAATTTTCTTCAGCTCCTTGGTCCACGGGATTTCGCTCAGGAAGCGGAAGCTGTGGATGACGTGCGATTCGATTTGCCGGCGCTCCTCGGGGTCGAGGCTTCCTTTGGGGATCGAGAGGAGCCGGAGCTCTTCCTGCGCGAGGAGCGGTTCGGTCGGGCCGGAGGGGTCCGCAAAAGCCCAGCCGGCAATTTCCACCAATTTGTCCGAGATTTTTTGAGGAAGGACCGTCGGCTCATTCGCCTGGAGGATGTGCTGGAGGAACTCGTCAAGCGTCTGGAGCTGATTCTTCTGCTCTGTCTCAATTTCCGTGAAGGGTGCTTCAAAGTTCTGGTTTCCGTTGCGCAGCACGTAGTCCAATTTCTTCCGGTTGGCTTCGGCCTCGATGGCCTTCCGGATGTACTGGAACCGCTTGCGGACAAGTTCGAGTTGGGCGGGATAGAGCTTTTTCGCCTTGACCAGGACTTCCTCGCGCACGCCGACTTTCCCGAAGTCATGCAGGAGCGAGGCGTACCGGATTTCCTGGATCTCTTCCCGCGTAAAGCGGATGTCCTTGTAGGGGCCGGCGTCGCAGCGGTCCACGACCTCCGCAAGCCCCACGGTCAATTTCATCACCCGTTCCGAATGGCCGAAGGTCGTGGGGTCGCGGGACTCGATCGCGGTGACGGAAGCCTTCACAAAGCCTTCGAACAACCGGTGGATGTCCCGATAGAGCAGGTTGTTTTCGAGCGCCACGGCGGCCTGGCTGGCCAAAGAGGCCGCCAGCTCCTGGCTCCGCTGCGAAAACGGGACGACTTCTTCCCTTACCATGGCTCGCGACGTCAGCTTTGCCTCCAGGTGCTTCTTGGCGTTGATGAGCTGCAGTACCCCGATGGCCTCCTTCTTCTGGTTCCTCATCGGCAGGACCAGCATCGACTTGGTGCGGTAGCCGAAGGTCTGGTCGAAGTCGCGGTTCAGGCGGAAGGGGTGGTTGCGGATGCGGTAGGCGTCCTTGATGTTCAGGATTTCGCCCGTCGCCGCGGCATAGCCGGCGATGCTTTGCGTGTCGATCGGCAGAGTAAACTGGCGGAAGGGGACGGAGTGGCTGTCGCTCTGGGTGAGCCGGAAGACGAGGTGCTTGCCGCCTCCCGGCTCCTCTTCCACCAGGTAGATCGAACCGGCGTCGGCGGACGTGATCTCGCGGCTCTTGGTGAGGATGAGTTCGAGGAGCGCATCCGTGTTGCGCTCGGTGGAGAGCGCCACACCGATCTCGTTCAGCGTCTCGAGTTCCGAGGCGGCCGCCAGGAGCTGCCGGCGCGTCCGGGCGCGGTCGGCACCGGACCGCAAATTCTCAAAAGCACTTTCGACGCTCTTTTGCAGGACCAGGCGCGACGCCCGGCGGGGAAGGACCGCAAACACCCGGGAGTTGAGCCGCGAGCGGACGGGAGCGTCGCCGTCGAGAAGATAAATGATGCACCAGGCATCAGCCTTGGGCGCGACCTTCTCGATGCGGCCCAGGTCGTCGCGGGCGGCATCCGCGAACAGGACCGCGGGCGTCGTCCAGTCAGGGTCCGCCCCCTCCCGCTCGATCGACATAACCTTATAGGGGCCTCGCAACCCGCGGAACACAGGGGCGAGTGAGGATGGCCGAAAGTAATAAAGAGTCCCTACCATCGTTTTCTGCGGGGGGCAGAGTGGGCACTTCGGGGCTTCTACTCGTCCCTATTATACACCTTCGGGACGGCAAACCAATAGCGCGACGCGGGTCTCCGGAAACTCGTCGCCGGGCCAAGGCGCCTTCGCGCTTCCTTGATTTCGGGCACGCGTGGATGAGGGCTTCAGCCGCGCCCGCAGCGGAAATTCCGAGCGTGACCGAGCGGGCCCGCGCTCCTTCGGCGCCGGCGCCGCTCGATCAATTGAAGAGACCTTCAGCGCGCGCCCCGTCAGCCCCGCCTTATCGCCCTGTCCCCCTTTCACCAGGGAATTAAGAACCACTCGGGCCCGTTTAGAATTCATAAAACAATCTTGACTTTACGATTCAATGGAGTCTACAAACAGGAAGAAGAATTTCGGAGAAAGACGCTTCTTGGGTCAAAAAGGGCAACCTGGGGACACCATCTCCAGCGAATCGCCCTTCGCCTTCGAGCCCTGACGGAAACGACTGCCTGGCCCCAGAGACCGACAGCGACAGTTGCCTGATCTACCTGTCGCGGACGACAAGAATCAAGCCGCACTTTCGAATAGGGAGACCCTCACCACGATGAAAAAAACTTATCTGCTGTTGGCGCTTTGCTGCGCCTGCTCGAGCCCGGCCTTCGGACGCAAGGACAACTACGAAAGTTTCCTCATCGAGTTCACACCCTCCTACTGGCTTGTGAATTCGAGCGGAAAAGCGCAGTCGGGCTCGGATTCGGTGGACCTCCGGTCTGATCTGGGCGTCCGAAAAAATACGTCTGAATTTCTCGGCAAGGTGACCTTAAAGCCCTTCCGGAAGCATCGGCTGGTTTTCGAAGGTGTCCCGTTTCGCTTCAGCGGGAGGAACAATTTGAACCGGACCTTTACCTTTGCGGGACAGACCTACATGGTGCAGGACCAGATTACCTTCAAGGCGCAGATCAACTATTTGTTTGGAGGGTACCAGTACGATGTGGTCAGCCTGAGGCACGGGCACTTCGGGATCGTCACGGGTGTGGCCTACTTCGACGCCCGCGGCACAATTACGAGCAGCGCGTCAGGAACGAGTTCTTCGGACAGGGTGCAGGTGCCGCTCCCCCTGCTCGGGGCTGAGTTTCGCGCCTTCCCGATGCGCGCGAGCAACCGGATCAACATTAACGGGGAACTCAAAGGCATGTCCTTTGGCCGGTACGGTAGCTATTTTCAGTCGGCCTTGAACGCCGGCCTCAGCTTCGGACGACACGTCACCTTCCAGGCCGGTTTCGCGCTCCAAGACCTTGACGTCAGGGACGACACCAGGACCAAGACTTTCAACACCAGGTTTGCAGGCCCCGTCTTCTCCATTCAGTTCCGAGAGTAAGGGCCAGCCGGTTCCCGCCCGCCTCCAAGTCGAAATCCGGTACCGAATTTGGAAGTGACGAGCGCGCCGGTGCCCGGTGATCCCGCCTCGCCGCACCCCGACAGCGGCAACGATCTCACCAAAGCTTATCCATGGCCGCGGTCGCCCCTCGCAGGCATGGGGAAAAAATCGCCCTTGCGCCTGCGTGTGGTGTCGTGGTAAAAAATCTACTTCTCGCAGTTAACACAGGCAATGAGGCGCGGCCAGGGGAAGGTCGTTAGGGGGCGACCCGCTTGGGATGGTCGGTCGTCGGCTGCCTCTGGCAAAGCGACCAGAGGAGAGTCATTTTCCTCTCCTGCCGAAGGCTTTGGACAGGATGGGGGAGCCGCCGGGACTTCCGCGCATGTTTTTCGGGCATCTCCCCGCAGCCGAGCGGCAGGGGGACCGAAATCGAAAGCCTGGCGCGGACAATCCAGGCAGTCTTAGTCTGAAAGTGAAACTCAGTCCTTTTTCTTCACGCTCGCGTCGTAGGAGCTCATTCCGTGGGCGTTCTTGACTGCCTTGATCAGGTCTTCGACTTTCACTTTCTCAGGATCGTACTTGACCACTGCTTCCTGGTTTTCGAGCGATACTTTCGCTTCTTTCACACCCTTGACGGACTCCAGTGCAGACTGCACTGCGGTGACACAGGAACCTCAAGTCATGCCCGTGACGCTCAGCGTAACCGTCGCTTCCTTCGAAGCAGCCGGCGCGGCCGCTCCGGCGGAGACCACGAGCCCGGCTACCGCGAGCGCAACGCCGAAAAGCAATGCCCTCTTCGTCATGTGGATACCCTCCGCCTTGAATTATACCACTCAAGGCACGCCGTTGCCGCGGCGCTTGCTCCGGCCGAATCTATTGCGCGCTGGGCTTCGTCCTCAGCGCAAAACCGGTCCGCGAGGCGGTCGCGGGCAGGAACCATTTCGAGCATGGGCGAATTTATTTCAGTGAGGTTTCCGTGAATCAGATCATGCTGCGGTCCTTCAGACCGTTGAAATCATCCTACTATAAGCGAGCGACCAGATTCTTCAGGCTGTCCCAGAGGGTTTTCCTCCGGCATTTCGAGTCGGCCTCACGCAGGATGGAATGGCTTATCCCTCTCCTCAGTCGAGCTTCCCACCGTCTCCTCTGCTCCTGCCGGCACCTGGTGGACTGGGCGCGATCCGAGGCCGGGCTGTGGCTCTTGCGCGCCAGTAGAACGACGATGGAATCGCTCTACGAAGCCTCTGCTGACGTCGGCGAGTGGTTCATCCGCCACCCTCTTGTCAACTCGCGGTCGAAGTTCTCGGGCCTGGTTCCGGTAAGATTACTTCGCGCGGCTTCCGAGCTGACCCGGAAGTTTCTAGCAT
>QHZM01000538.1 GCA_003224665.1 Acidobacteriota bacterium | reverse complement strand
GCGGCGCCAGGACCCCGCGATGAATAAAGAGCAAATTCGTGTTGAATATCGAGCCGTCGATCAAAATCATGTAGCGGAGACTGCCTGCGCCAGAATGAGCCTTGACGGCGTTCTGGTAACGAGCGGGGTCGGTACGGAAAATCCGCAGCGGGAGGCTTGGCGAGGCCTTGGGTGCTCCTTTCTGCTGACCTGTCTGCGACAGGGTCAGGAGTCCGGTAACCAGAAGAAACGTTGTGACGCGTAGCGACGACATCCTTCACCTCGTGCCGCTGGATAGTCCCTTCGGATATTTACGACGCACTGACGGCTCGCGACCGCCCCTACAAGTGCGCCGTTCCCGTCGAGCGGGTGCCCGATATCATCGGGCAGGAAGTCAGATCGTAGCTTCTCGATCCGAACCTGTTCCAGCTTTTCATCGAATCCAAAGTCTTCCAGTTGATCGCCGGAGACTGAGCTCCCTCAAGATCTTCCTGGCAGCGCCGGTCAATGACCGGCGTGCTCGAATCGCGCCCCTGCGCCGGCCAACCGAAGTCGTCCTCCCCAGGACTGACCAGCGCTATTGCCCACGTGGACGCGGATCGATGGCGACCTTTGTCGGCGAATTCGGCAAGTGCAAGAGCGGGCCGGGCTTGCGCGCCTGGCCAGCACCACGACTCCAGGTCCAAAAGCAAGGCCGGCCCCGGCCCGGAGATCCAGTTCAGCCCGCGCCCTACCGCTTGCGTCTCGTCACACACCTCTCCCCAGTCTTTGGTATAGAGATTGCCCTCCGCCGCATTCTCCCGATGGGGGAAGTCGATGGCCTTGCCACAGCGATAAAAGATATTGTTGAGGACCTTGTTCCAGCGCGACGTGCCGCCCCGCGAACCCACGATGCGGCCTTCGACGGTTCTACACTTGATGGCAGCATCACGCGTATAACCTATTAAGTTATGGGCGATCACGGTCTCGTCGCTGCCATCCACGGTGATTCCCCACCCGCCGTGGGGTGGGAAGTTGCTGGTGGAGCCGCCCTTGCCCTCGGTCGCCCTCCAGATGATGTTGTGGTCGAGCATGTTGGGATCGTGCGAGGCTTCGAGATAGATGCCGCCCCGGAGTGTTTCTACGGTGTCGCCAATCACGTTTGCTGTAACGCGAGTGTTGGTGTTCTGATAGTCGAGCCAGATTCCCACCGCGTGGGTCAGGTGCCGGATGACGTTGTTCCGCAAGAGACAGTTCTTGCTCGTATGCAGTTTGATTCCTCCGGTCTCCCAGGTCAGCTCGACGTCCTGCCAGCCAACGTGCTCAATCAGGTTTGATTCTACAAGGGTGTCCTGGACCCCCATTCCCGCCAGTCCGCAGACGCCGGCGTCAATAATGTGATTCCGGCGGACGATGCTGTGGCCGATGATGGCGGGCGGCTCCATGTCCCAGTCCTGGTAGCCAATGTCCAGCGCCACGGCGTTGGCTTGGCGCAGGACGCAATCCTCGATGATCCAGTGGTTCCCCCCCGTGGCGGAAACCATTCCGCGCTGCGGCACCGGGAACGCGTTGGCCGCGTGTTCGAAGGTGATCCCTTTAACGCGGATGTGGCTGAGCCCACGCGTCCGTGGAGCAAACACCTGCTCCTGGATCACCAGCTCAACCTCGTGCTGGGAAGGATCCGCATCACCCGGAAGCCGCACGTGAACCGTCAGCCCGTCGTGCTCACACCAGAAGGTGCCGTCTTTTTGGCTGAGCTCCCGATAGAGCCCGACCTGCTCCAGCCTCTCCCCGTCCGCGAACACCATTCCGCGCCGCAGCAGATGGGGCTTCAACTCTTCCGGCTTAGGGTTCAAGTACACGCGGTCCTGCATGATGTTGACCATACCGAACGGGTTGTAACCCTGGAAAGCGAGGTCGTCCAAACGACGCTGGTAGATCTTCACCATTGAGCGAGCCGGCCCGAAGCTACTCAGGATGAAGCCGGTGGAAGGTTCCCAACCGGTCTTGACCAATCGCGAGCCCTTGACGACCACCTTTGCGCCGGGCGACGCTTCATAGCTAATCATCCTATCGGGACCGGTGCCGCCACGGAGTGGAATTATGCGCTCGCGATAGATGCCCGTCATGATGACGACGCGCTCACCAGGCTGCAGCACGTGCGCCGCCCTGTTAATAGTCAGGAAGGGCAGTTCCGTCGTGCCCGGATTCGAATCAGCAGCGCGAGGATTCCTGTTG
>QHZM01000186.1 GCA_003224665.1 Acidobacteriota bacterium | reverse complement strand
CGAGCAGGCGGAAAAGTTTGATGGGTCCACCGTAATTGCGCGTTTGGAATAGAGTATCGGGGGGCACGCCCTTCTTCTGGACCTGTATTTCGAAGCTTCGCTCTGCCGCTTCTGCGGCTTTCCGTCCGTGAAGATCATTGACGACTTGAAATGCAAGTGTCTTCTTCATGTCGCGGGGGTGCTTGCGGCCTGACCCCACATCATCTTTGTCTTTGGCAACCTCCTCGGCATTCCTATCAGTCAGGAGGTCGTAGTACCGCCACATCAGCGGATCGGAGATGGACATGATTTTTCCAAACATCTCCGCCGGCGCCTCGTTGATGCCCACGTAATTCCCGAGCGACTTCGACATTTTCTGGACGCCGTCGAGTCCTTCGAGGATGGGCATGGTCATGATGACCTGGGGCTCCTGGCCGTACTCTTGCTGCAGGGCGCGGCCGACGAGCAGGTTGAACTTCTGGTCGGTCCCGCCGAGCTCGACGTCGGCTTCGAGCGCCACCGAGTCGTAGCCCTGCGCCAAGGGGTAGAGAAGTTCGTGGATGGCAATGGGCCTCTGGTCCTTCATGCGCTTCGAGAAATCGTCGCGTTCGAGCATGCGGGCGAGCGTGTATTTCGAGCCAAGCGTGACCCAGTCGCGCCCGGTGAGCTTGCCGAGCCACCGGTTGTTGAAGTCCACGACGGTCCTCTTCGCGTCGAGGATTTTGAAGACCTGCTTCCTGTAGGTCTCGGCGTTGGCCGCCACTTCCTCCGGGGTCATCGGCTTGCGCGTCACGTTCTGCCCGGAAGGATCGCCGATCAGGCCGGTGAAGTCGCCGATTAAAAAGATGACCGTGTGACCGAGTTCCTGAAAATGTTTGAGTTTTCGGATGAGCACGGCATGGCCGAGGTGGATGTCCGGGGCCGTCGGGTCAAAGCCCGCTTTGACTTTGAGAGGCTTGCCGGTCCGGCCTGAGCGCTCGAGCCGGGCGCGGAGCTCTTCAACGCGGATCGTCTCTTCCGCGCCCTTCGTGAGGTAAGCCAGTTGTTCTTCTATCGTCATACGAGAGTTGAATTTCAATCGGGAAGCCGAAGCTGGCTGAGGGAAACAACGCTCGGATAGCGGCGCACTTTCCGCAGGAAAACTTGATCGGCTGTCACCAGAATGCCATTCGACTCGAGCGCCATAGCCAAAAAATAGGAATCGTAAACCGCAGCGCCGCAAGACGAAGCGATCTCCAGCGCTTTCGCCAGGGTATCCCACCGAAGGGCTTCCAGATGAAGACCTAAACTTCGCAAGTGATTCAGTGATTCCAAGACCTGCGCAAGTTTCACGCCGCGTCTACAGCTCAGAGCATTGGCAAGCTCGAAGATCAAAAGCTCCGGTGCACTAAGAGTGCAGCGGCCATATCCCCAGTTCTCAAGGAGCTGCTGGGCGTGTCGGACATTTTCCTCCTCGCGTTCTACATACCACTTGACTGCGACGGAAGTGTCCACTACATAGCCGGGCCGGGTGAGCGGCGTTGTCACTGCTTCTTCTCTTTAAGCCGATAACGCCAATCATGAACAATCTGTTCGGCCGGCCAATCCCCCAGCTTGTGCGCGATCCGACGGATTCCCTCGATCGCCGCTCGCCGGCGTTCCCGTTGAGCTGCTTCCTCGGACTCGCGCTTGTGGTTTAAAGCCGCGGCCCGAACAGCGATTCGAATGAGCTCGCTGCGCGAAGTTCTCCGCCGACGCGCTTCCCGATCAGCCAAGCGCAGTGTCTCCTGGTCAAATGTGACGTTAATCCTTACCTTCGCGGCCATATCTTATACACACGCTAGTGTATCACATCAACCGATCCTTCACCACCGTATTTTGCGATGCTGCTCGCAAAATTGGTCCATAGCCGAGCATCATTTCCTGAGCAGGACGCGCCGGCCATCAATCCGGATGCGATCCTCGAGCATCAGGCAGATGGCTTCGGTATAAATCCGGTGCTCTTCCTCGAGGATGCGGGCGGAAAGTGAATCCACCGTGTCCTCGTCGTACACGGGCACGACGGCCTGGCAGACGATCGGCCCCGTGTCCACGCCCTCGTCCACGATGTGGACGGTGCACCC
Source organism: Acidobacteriota bacterium (assembly GCA_003224665.1). Lineage (GTDB taxonomy): Bacteria > Acidobacteriota > Terriglobia > UBA7540 > UBA7540 > QHZM01. The sequence continues at coordinate 4,372 of QHZM01000186.1, read as the reverse complement.
TGTGAACTTGACGCCGTAATCGAGCGCCTGCTTCTGCGCGTCGAGTCCGGGGAAGGCGGGCAGCAGCCCGGGATGGATGTTCAGGATGCGCCGCGGAAAAGCCCGGACGAAATACGGGCTCAGGATGCGCATGAAGCCCGCGAGGCACACCAGGTCCACGTGAAGCTGCTGGAGGACTCGGACCACCTCACGGTCGTACTCTTCTCGGCCTTTCCCTTGAGAAGAGATGAAGCGAGCCTCGAGTTTCAGCGCGCGCGCGCGGGCCAGCCCCGGAGCGTCCTCCCGGTTCGAAACGACCACCGCGATTTTCGCCGGGATCTTCCCCGCCTCGACGTTGCGCGCGATGGCTTCGAAATTCGACCCGCGCCCGGAGAGCAAGATTCCCAGGTTCTTCATTGCCGATTGACGATGGACGATTGCTGATTGAATCCAAAGATTGTCGATGGACAATCTGAAATCTTCAATCTGCAATCTTCAATGCCCCACGTATTTCACGCCCGGCCGCCCGGAGGTAATCCGGCCAACGACCCAGAACTTTTCGCCTTTCCTCCCGAGCAGTGAAGCAACGCGGTCGAGATGTTTTCGTGTCACGACGAGCAGCAGGCCGACGCCCATGTTGAACGTCCGGTACATCTCGTCCTCGGGGACGCGGCCGAGGCGAGCGATCAAATGGAAGACAGGCAGCACCGGCCACGACCCCGGACGGATTTCCGCGAGGCAACCGGGCGGAAGGATTCGGGGCAGGTTGTCCGTGATTCCGCCTCCGGTGATGTGAGCGATCCCTTTCAGGTAGCGCTTCGCGAGCAGCGGCTCGAGGACCGGCCCGTAGCAGCGGTGCGGTGCGAGCAATTCTTCGCCTAGCGTCCGGCCGAGTCCGGGGACGCGCTTGCCGAGCCCCAGGCCCTCCTGCTCGAGCAGCACTCGGCGCGCGAGCGAATACCCGTTGGTGTGGAGCCCGAGCGACGGCAGGCCGAGGATGACGTCGCCGGGGCGGATGCCGCTGCCGTCAATGATGCGACCGCGACGCACGTACCCGACGATGCATCCCGCAAGGTCGTACTCCCCGGGCGGATAGAAGCCGGGCATCTCCGCGGTCTCGCCGCCGATCAGCGCGCAACCCGCGCGGCGACAGGCTTGGGCGAGGCCCTGAACAACTTCCGTGACGACGGTCGGACGCAGCTCGCCCGTCGCCAGGTAATCGAGGAAGAAGAGCGGCCTGGCTCCGTGGACCGCGATGTCATTCACGCAGTGGTTCACCAGGTCGGCGGCCACGGACGCGTGGCGGTTGAGCGCAAAGGCGACCTTGAGCTTGGTGCCGACGCCGTCCACGCTGGCCACGAGCACGGAATCCTCGGGCAGGCCGCGCAGGGAGAAGAAACCGCCGAAGGCTCCGACATCTTTCAAGACGCGGTCGCTGAAAGTCCGGCGGGCAAGCCGCTTGATTCGGGCCTTGGCCAGGCGCGCGGCGTCGATATCGACGCCCGCATCTCGGTAGCGCATCAGTTTTTTGGGCGGAACCCTTGAAGCTCCCTCCGCGGGCACACTCCCGGACCAACGAAACGCGGCAGCTCATCTGCCGGCGAGCCGCCCATCGGCTCGAAGGGCGTGGGAAAAAATTCCGGCGTCAAGGAGAGCGATGAGGGTGCTCAGAAGAACTTTCCAGTCCTGGACCAGCGCGTCCTGCGGATAAAGTTCCAGAGGATCGACAGGTCAAATTTCGCGCGAGCGGCCAGGCCTTCGTTGGTCCAGTCGTGGCTCGGAGCATCGTACGACCAGTAGATGAAAAGCGGCTCGCCCACAACCGCAGTCTCCGGCACAAATCCCCAGAACCTGCTGTCGAGAGAGTTGTCGCGGTTGTCTCCCATAACGAACAAGTATCCGGGGGGCACGTGCAAGCCGTCTTCGCGGATGAAGTTCGGCATTTCCCGGGCCCATCCCGGGTCGAGACCCCAAGCCGCGGGAAGAGTCTCGAGCTGGCTGACGGCCGGGGGAAAATTGTCGCGCAAAGGAAAGATGGTCGAAGACTGGAACTGAAGGTAGGGTTCCTTCAGCGGCTGGCCGTTGACAACGGCCTTCTTGTTTTCAATTCGAACGACGTCGCTGCCCGTGGCAATCACGCGCTTGACGAACATCACCGAAGGGTTCCGGGGATAACGGAACGCCACGATGTCGCCCCGATGGACCGTCTTGAGGGGCGGGACGCGCAGGCCCGTGTAGGGCAGGCGCGGGCCGTAGAGCAGTTTATTCAAGAAGACGTGGTCGCCGATCAAAATCGTCTGTTCCATCGAGCCCGTCGGGATCACGGTGGCTTCGCCGATAAAAATGCGGATGCAGAAGACCCCGGCCAGGATGACGAGCAACGAGCGGACCAACTCCCACGCGCCTTCACGGCGGGCCCTCTTGCGCGGCGCCGGAGCGGATAGCGCCTCCCCTTCGCGGACAGTTTCCTCTGGGTTCAGTGTTGGGTCAGGAGTCTCCATGGTGTTCAGTCCCGATTGCGCAAAGTGATGAGCGGTTCCTGGATGGCGGTGGGATAGTTGGCCGTGTAGCAGGCGAGGCAGTACCGGCCTTGCGTGTCCCCGACGGCCCGCCGCATGCCCTCGAGGGAAAGGTATCCCAGGGTGTCCGCCCCGACGAATTTGCGGATTTCCTCCACGCTTTGAGTGGCGGCGATGAGCTCGCTCTTCGTGGGTGTATCGATGCCATAAAAGCACGGGGAAATCGTGGGGGGGCAGCTGACCCGCAGGTGGACTTCGCGCGCCCCAGCCTCCCGTACGATGCGCACAATCTTCCTGCTGGTTGTCCCCCGGATAATCGAATCGTCAACCAGGACAACGCGCGTTCCGTCGAGCAGGCTGCGAACGGGATTGAGTTTGAGCTTGACGCCGAAATCGCGGATGGCCTGAGTCGGCTCGATGAACGTCCTGCCCACGTAGTGGCTGCGGATCAGGCCAAACTTCAACGGAATGCCCGACTCTTCGGAATAGCCGATGGCCGCCGCCACCCCCGAGTCGGGCACCGGGACAACGAGGTCGGCCTCCGCCGGGTGCTCGCGGGCCAGCAGTCGGCCCAGCATCTCGCGGCTGGTCTGGACCGACCGTCCGAAGACGACGCTGTCCGGTCGCGAGAAATAGACATGCTCAAAAATGCACTGCGTGGGCTGGGCGGGAGGAGCAAAGCGCAGCGAGGTTGCGCCGCGGCGGTCGAGAATCACCATCTCGCCCGGCTCGACTTCGCGGACGTAAGTTGCATTGATCAGGTCGAAGGCGCAGGTCTCGGACGCGACCACATGAGCGCCGTCGAGCCGGCCGAGGCACAGCGGCCGGAAGCCTCTTGGGTCGCGGATGGCGAGCATGCAGTCTTTGAACAGCATCACCAGGGAAAACGCGCCGACGACCTTATCGAGCGCTTCAGCGACCGCCTCAGGGATGCCGTTGTGCTTTGACCGCGCGAAGTAATGGAGGATCACTTCGCTGTCGCTCGTCGTCTGGAAGATGTCCCCGCGGCTTTCGAGTTCCTTGCGAAGCGTTGCGGCGTTCACCAGGTTGCCGTTGTGCGCCAGGGCCACCTGGCCCTTCTGGCAACTGACGGTCAGCGGCTGCGCGTTCTTGAGGTCCGTGTCCCCCGCTGTCGAATAACGCGTGTGCCCGATGGCCGCGCTCCCCACAAGGCGGCTGAGCGCGTCCTCCGTAAACACTTCGGCCACATGCCCCATGCCTTTATGTCCGACCAGGCTCTCGCCGTCCGTGGCGACGATGCCGGCGCTTTCCTGCCCCCGGTGCTGGAGAGCGTAAAGGCCGAGGTAGGTGAGCTTGGCGGCTTCCGGGTGTCCGTATACTCCAAACACCCCACAATAGTCGTGGAACTTGTCCTCGGGGAGAGAAAAAGTCGGAAACAGTTGGCTGGCCGGCTGCAAGGACTTTCTCCGAAGAGCGATGGTAAGTGAGGAAAGGGTCGCGTTTTGCCTCGCAGGCCCGGACAGAGCCCAAGCTCCAGGCTGAAACCCGCCCCAGAAATCAGATTCCTGTTCGAGACGCCGCCCGGGGGAAAGCTTGACCCCTGCCCCGGCTCCCTGAAGGCCTCCCTGACGGCAACGGAATTCTCTACACCTATTATTTTCGCTCGAAATACGGGCCCCGTGCAAGATGTTTCTCTGCAGGTCCTCCGGCATTCGCCCCAATCGCGGGTGGGTTTCGAGCCGGCGAACTGTCTCGACCCCCACCCTACCAATCGTGACAAGGTGGCTGGTGCAGGGGCGTAAAATTCGCGCCCTTCTCACGCCACCAGGCGTGCCACTCGGCCGAGACCCGGGCCGAGTCCTGCCGCGACGCCCGGGAAGGCAACTTGAATTTCATTCCCGTTAGACTTTCCA
>QHZM01000185.1 GCA_003224665.1 Acidobacteriota bacterium | reverse complement strand
AGGTTCCACATCGGGACGACTGCTTGGTCGTGGGGCTATAACGTTGGTTTAACCGTCGAGCCAGCAGGGGACAAGACTTCTGAAGGAAGGGTCGCGATTGAGAAAACCGGAGGGGCCGTTTTCTCGTGGGGATCAGGGAAGAAAGAAATCAACAAGCTTTGGGGATGGATTGAAGAAGAAATCTATGGGAATGCGCAACGCGGGAACAACCAGCAAAAGAAATAATTACGCGGTCTGGGAGTTACATCGCGTCCGTTGCGATGTGTGCGGAGGGTAGCTGCTGCGATCGAGCCCTAGAGCGATTTGAGAATTACCTGGCGGTCCACGCCTTTGTGCCGGGCGACACCACGAAGTATCGCGTTCAGCGTCCCAATGCGCAAACTCTTATGCGCGGGCACAACAATACGCTGATGGGTTGGTTTTTCGGTCTCGAGCACGATGTGGCTGCCTTCCTGGTGAACAACTTGATAGCCCCAACCTCGACACAGCCGCCTGGCGAGGTCCGTCCCGCTCAGGTCGCGCGGGATCTTCATCCGTTCGCCAGAACCTCGTCGCGGACCAGGTGAAGGCGAATGGCGGAAGGACGCTCCTTCTGATCGAAAAAATAGGCCGCAACGGCTTGCTTGACGTTCCGTCGAAGCTCTTCCCAGTTGTCGGCTTCTGTGAAGATGCCCTCCGTCAGACATTCGGCCACGAAGCCGCCGTCGGTTTCCTGGGTCACCTCGAAAACCAGCTCATTCATGGGGCTTATCCTACTTTACTTCGCATTCCGAAACAACTGCGCGGCCTCAGCGGCTAAAGCCGGCTTTCAAGACGCGGACGCTTGTCCGGCACGCCTGAAGGCGTGCCCTTTCGCGGGAGGCGGGGAACAGACCGACTAGCCTATCGGAGTTGCCCCAACGAGCTGCGGCGGCGACGGTGGCAATCTGAGGTTGAAGCGAGAGGGCAGCAGGCGTATGATTTCGCGCACGGCTCAGAGTTGAAAGGGGAAATTCCGGGTAGTGTTTTTGTGACCGGCGGCCAAGATGATCAGCCGAAAAATCCTCCTGTTCATGTGGCTCTTTTCTTCTGTAAGCCTGGCTCCCGGGCCAGCGAGGGCTCAGGCTCCAGCGGGGCCTGGTGCAGTCGGACAGCTAGGGACATCGCGCTCCCAAGAGAAACAGGAGTGGCACATCTTCGGTCGAGTGACGACGCTGAACGGAGAGCCCGTGGCCGCAGCCAAGGTCAAGGTCGATATCGGCTCGGGAATGAATTCAGTGCAGACCCTCGAAACGAACCTGCGGGGCGAATTTCGCACCCAATATGATTTGAATGCAAATCTCTATAAGCGGCTCGCCGTGAATGTAACCGCCACCAAAGCGGGTTATCAGGAGGCTCGGGAGACCGTCGATTTCGGAAGCGGCGACCAGACTTGGGGTATTGACATGGTGATGGGCGAGATAGATAAAGACGCCGACCAACTGCCCTTGGCAATGCTCATTAGCGGTCTGGCCCCTGATCTTCGGAAGGCTGCCGCCGGGAATCCGGCACTCGACCGAGTGCGCCAAGACTTCGTCCGAGGTTCGGAGGAGTTTCTTGACCGGCGGAATCCTGTGAGAGCAGTGCCCTTACTTGCCAAGGTCGTGGAGCGCCGACCCGAATGCATTGAATGCCGCACGCTCCTGGGTTTGGCTTTGCTCGATGCGGGAAGCTACGCAAGTGCCAGGCGACATCTGGCCGAAGCGGCCAAGCTCAGCGCGACTCACCCAAAAGGCGCGAGATCACCCGATTCGGTGTTTGCCCTCGGCGTGCTCGAGTCCTGGGGAGGAGAAGACGAGGAGGCGGCCAAATTCATGATGCAAGCTCTTGACCTCGATCCGAACAACCCCCTGGTGCTCCAGGAACTCGGGCGCACGCTCATTTTCCAGAAGAACTGGGAAGCCGCGGACCAGTATCTGGAGCGGGCCATCAAGGCCGGGGCCTCACAGGGCGCACGCTTTCTGCGGGCGCGTGCACTCCTCGAGGAAGGTGACTCGGAAGAGGCGGACGCTGAGATGTCGAGATATCTCGGGGGGCGTGACATCAAAGACCTTCCCGTCAGTGCCCGAACATTTTACGGCCAGTTGCGCGCTCGCTTGGATCTGAGGTCGTACGCGAAAGTGAAGTCCCTGGTGGACGAACCTCTCCCCAAATTGATCGAGGCTCTGCCCGAGCTTGAGGGGCTGACCGCCGCGGCCAGCCAGGAGTCCCTCGCATCTATTCTGCGTGATGCAGGAGAGAACGTCGAATCCTTCTTGCAGAACTTCCCGAACACAATGTCGTCGGAGCAAATCCACCAGGAAAGAATTGGCAAGGACGGGAAGATCAAATCCTCACTCGATCAGAGTTTGCAGTACCTGTTCCTCGCCCGATCCGAGAAGTTGGGAATGGCTCTGGAAGAGTACCGAACTGATTCGCGGGGAGACCCCACGGGTCTCCGCGGCCTTGAGAGCGGGTTCATGCTGACCTCGGGCTTTGCTTCCGCATCGCTCCTTTTCCATCCCGCCTACCAGTCCGGCGCGAGCTTTCGATATCTGGGGCGACAGTTGATGGGGGGACACCATTGTCATGTAGTCGGGTTCGCCCAAAGGCCCGAAACGGCCCAGATCATCGAGCGCTTCAGCGCAGATGGGACCAGGGCGCTGGTCCTCCTCCAGGGCTTAGCGTGGATTGAGGAGGAGAGCCATCGTATCGTTCGCCTTCGAACCGACTTGCTGAAGCCACTGTCCAGTATTCGCTTGCAGAGGCAGACGACGGAAATCCAGTATGACCAGGTTCAATTCAAAGAGCTTGCTTCCGCCATGTGGTTGCCACGTGAAGTGGCTGTCACCGTGGAGTGGAAAGGAAGGACGTTCCACAACCTGCACCGGTACTCCGAGTTCAAGTTATTCCATGTCGAGACTCGCGAAAAGTTAAAAGATCGCAAGTCCCGAGCCCACGTGTCTAACGGTCCGAACTGATGCGGGTGGTTGAGAGGGGAAGAGCAGCAACAACTCGGCGTTACCTGCCGCTCTCTACGACGCATGCGGGGTATGCGGATCGCATGCATGGCAAACGGCGCCATCGAAGCGCCACCCAGCGGGCGCTAACTCGGGCGCAGCCGCGCCTGTCTTGATACTATTGGGCTTCCGTGACGGCCGCGACCGATTCGACGTTGCGCCAGTCGAGTCGTGTGGAATCAAGAGCGCATCTAATTCTAGGGGGACACTAGGGACGGCAATCCGTGGGGGGGAACGATGTGGAACAACATGAAAACAACTTTGTTGCTGGCTGGGCTGACGGGGCTCTTGCTCGCCATTGGGCAGCTCTGGGCGGGCGAGCGAGGGCTGGTCTTCGCCCTGGCGCTCGCGGGGGTGATGAACCTCGGGAGTTATTTCTTCTCGGATAAGATCGCGCTGGCAATGAGCGGCGCGCAACCCGTCTCGCGTAACGAGGCCGCGCGCCTCTACGCAATTGTCGAGCGCCTGGCAGCCAAGGCCAATATCCCGGTCCCGAAGATTTACCAGATCCCCACCGACTCCCCCAACGCCTTTGCGACGGGCAGGAACCCGAACCACGCCTCGGTGGCCGTGACCCGCGGCATCCTGGACGTGTGCGACGACGAAGAGATCGAAGGGGTGCTCGCCCACGAGCTCGGCCACGTGAGGAACCGCGACATCCTGACGAGCGCCGTCGTCGCGACGATTGCCGGGGCGATCACTTTGATTGCCCGGATGGCCTACTGGGGAGAGCTTTTCGGAGGGTTTGGAGGCGGTCGGGACGATGACCGTCGCGGGGGCGCGCTGTCGGCGCTGGCCATGATGGTCCTGGCGCCATTCGCGGCCATGCTAATTCAGCTCGCCATTTCCCGCTCGCGCGAGTACCAGGCAGACGCCACGGGCGCCGACATCACCGGCAACCCTTATGGCCTGGCGCGCGCGCTCGACAAGATCGACAAGTGGTCGAAGCGGGTCCCCATGCGGGTCTCGCCCACGATGGCGCACATGTTCATCTGCCAGCCGTTGACCACAGGCGAGATCTTTACGAGCCTCTTTTCCACTCACCCGCCCATCCGCAAGCGGATCGAGCGGCTCATCGGCCGCGATTACGTGTGATTGTTCGTGGCCCGTTGTCCGATGTCCGTTGAAACAAACCGCAGGAGCCGCAATAAAAGCTTCGACAACTGACCACGGAGGCCTGACAATGGGCAATCTTCAATGACCCAATCACTCCATGATCCGATTGCGTTTCACTCCGTCGCTCCGCTGACTACCCGGTAGGCTTTCTCGATGTTGGGAATGACGTCCTTGGGAAACGTCTCGGGAAATTTGCCCGAATACTTTGCCTGGAGCGCCGCGGCGACTCGTTTCCTTGCCTGGTCCAACGTCGCGCCCTGAGCGTAGGCATCCGCCGTCTCGTCCAGCAGGTCGCGGAAATATTGTCTCCAAAGTTCAAACGTCCCCTTGCCGTCCATCACGTCCCCGTGCCCGCCGATGACGTACTCAAAGTCCAGCCTCTCGGCCTCCTCGAGCGTGTGGATCCAGTCGTAGGGGTAGCTGTCACCCATATACGGCGTCCAGCCGTGCAGCGCGTCGCCCGAGGCGATAACTTTTTCCCTGGGGAGGTAAACGAACACGTCGCCGTCGGTGTGGGCTTTGCCGAGCCAGAGGACCGCCACGGTGCGCGACTTGCGGTGGATGATCAGGCTGCGGTCAAAAGTCAGCGAGGGCAGCGTCACCTGCATTGTCTTCAGCTCGGAAAAATACTCCTCAGCCTGGCGCAGGTTTTCCTGGAGGGTCGCTTTTTGCTTCGGGTCCGTCGCCTTGGCGAGATCCGCCTTCAGCTTCTCGATTTCCGTGGGCATGGTCAGGATTTCGTGCTTCACGCGAGGCACGCCGCGGCGCTCGATGCTCTCGCGCGTCGCCTCCGAGGAGATGATCTCAATGCCCGCCGGCCAGGAACCCGGGTAGGCCTGGTTGCCCTGGTAGTGGTCCCAGTGGAAGTGGCTGTTGACGACGAACTTGACGGGCTTGTCGGTGACCGTTTTGATCTGCTCGATCAAGGCGCGGGCCGCGGAAGGTTTCGAGTGGGTGTCCACGATCAGCACGCCGTCATCGAGCAGGACGATGGCCGCGTTGCAGTTCACCTTGTATTGCGGCCTTGCGATCGCCGCGTAGACTCCGGGCACAACTTCCTTCAGGTCGAAGAGCTGTTCGGCGGCAAGCGGCGCGGCCGAAAGAATGAGGACTGTGAGCAAAGCTCGAAGGCACTTCATGCGCGCTCCTCCTTGAATCTTTTCGGAAATAGGATCTGGAAAGAGCGCGCATTCTAACAGAGACCCTGAGCAGTCGCAACGATTGGCCCAGCCGGAGTAACCCGTCGGCTGTAGCGGGTCGCCGCGGCGACTCCTCATCATCGCAATCGCCGGTGGGGACACCGGCGCTGCCCGGGGCTGCCCTGCTTTTCGTATGCACTCTCGCGCCAACCCGTAATATATTCTTGGCGGAGGTCGTTAGCTCCTCGGGGGAAACAAGACAGGAATGCATCTTCTCAAGAGATTTTTCTGGGTCTTGATCGCACTCGTCGGCGCCGCGGCGCTCGGGATGATCGCTGCTTCGCGCGGCGAACCGCTCAACGCCGTGTGGCTGGTGGCGGCGGCGGCGTGCATCTACTTGCTCGGCTACCGGTTTTACAGCCGCTTTGTGGCCTTCCGCGTCCTCGAGCTCGACGACCGCCGCGCCACGCCTGCCGAGCGGCTCGATGACGGCCGGGACTTCGTCCCCACGAACAAGTGGGTGGTGTTCGGCCACCACTTCGCCGCTATCGCCGGCCCGGGGCCGCTCGTCGGCCCGATCCTGGCCGCGCAATTCGGGTACCTCCCCGGCACACTCTGGATCGTCATCGGAGGC